>JAIROD010000099.1 GCA_031257725.1 Planctomycetaceae bacterium
TCGACAAACATTTCGGAACATCATCATTTATCTCCTTTATGATTGTTAAACAAATATGATCTATTTCGGTAAATTGTCAGAAAACTTTACCCCCATTTTATCACAAATAATAAAAAAAACACCCCAACGGGTAGAGAGTGTAAAATAGCGATTAAAATCTTTCGTGAAAGATATTTGGTAATATATCAGTGGAATTTTTCGGAGATTGAAGTTTATTTTTTACCACCCCTGCCCCTCCGAAGAAGGGGAATCATTCCCCTCCTTCGGAGGGGCTCGGGGTGGTCATTCGGAGGAAACGACTTAATAGTTAAAAAAAAATATTTCACTAATATATTACCAATTTTTTATTTTCAAGCAATTAATTAATAAAAGTTAACGACGGGGTTTACCCCGTGTTTTAGGATTAAGTCGAACAACGCGGGGCAAGCCCGCGCCGTTAACTTTCGGTAACTGCGGAATTATGAGAGGTTGCCAATTAACTAAATATGTTGCCCTTTCAGGGCGGAATATTACAGATTTTACGCCAATAGTATCATTTACGTCAATTTAATTGCGACAATAAAATAGACGGTTACCAAGCAGGGTTGCCCCAAAACAATAAACGCTCTTCCGTTAATGCAATGCCATTCCGCCGCTGACATCAACACTGGCTCCGGTCATGTAACCGGCACGGTCAGAACAGAGGAAAACAGCAACCTGAGCAATCTCCTCCGTTTTGGCAATTCGTCCGAGAAGGGAACGTTTATTAAACCGTTCAGGATCAGCATCAATAGCGGCAGCAATAATTTCCGTGTACATTAAACCCGGTAACACCGCATTAACGTTAATACCGTCTTTGCCAACTTCAATCGCCAACGAACGGGTAAAACCCAAAATTCCCGCTTTGGTCATATCATACGCCGTCTTACCACTGGCAGAACCGCGTAACGCCGCCTGTGAGGAAATATTGACAATATTACCCGGTAACTTATTCGCACGCAAACGACGAACCGTTTCACGACAAACTAAAAACATCCCTTGAAGGTTAATGTCCACACATTTCCGAAATTCACCAAGCGTCAGCTCCGCACATTCCGGATTGGCACAATATGCGGCATTGTTGACAACAGCATGAATCGTTCCTAGTTGCGATTCAATGTCGTTGAACATTTTCTGTACATCGTCTTCATTGGAAACATCCGCGTACACCGCTAAAGCGTCAACCGCGTACTTCAAACGAAGTTCCGCAACCAAAGAATCGGCAGCCGCTTTTCTGCTGCGATAATTCACCGCAACTTTAACGCCCTCTTCCGCAAGGATTTCAACAATCGCTTTGCCAAGACCGGTTGCTCCGCCGGTTACGAGAACTACTTTGTTTTTTAAATGTAAGTCCATTGGTTTAATACTCCATAATATAGTAGGGCATCTCTAATAATTCAATTTTTTATTTGCTGCCTATTAATTAATAGTTAACGACGGGGTTTACCCCGTGTTTTAGGGTTAAGTTGAACAACGCGGGGCAAGCCCACGCCGTTAACTTTCGGTAAATTCTGAATGATGAGAGGTTCCCAATAAACGCTCCCGTTGATATTTGTTGATTCGTCAAAAATTCCTCTTGACATACGGTTTTGCTTTTTGTAAAATTTGATCTCAATTCGATTGCGGTATATTTTTTGCCCCGTTTTGTAAAATAAACAACATGATCATGAAAAATTTTATAAGAAACACGTTGGAAAATACCATGACCAATCCGGTGAAAAATTTAATGTTAAAATACGCAAAGTCGGGGGGGGGGGGGTATCTGGAGTAAAGAGATAAGAATAAACGATGGAAAATATTCCGCCTGCATACGCAATTCGGTAAAATCCTCACCCTCTCTCATTCACTCTTCAGCCGTTACTTTTCATTGTTCGTCTCTATACCGCTTGATCTTCATGAGGCGATTGCGATTATGACTCTTTTAATCGTGTATTTCTTCGTCAAGATATTACGGAACTTCGGGAGGCTAAAAGTGTTTGATTAAAAACTACTGATTATTTCCTATTTTGGGGAATCATTTGATTACGATGAGTATTAGTATTTCTGTCCCGCTAGGGACAACATATTGGTAGAAAACGAGGTCGATTAAAAATGTTCGTCCCGTTAGGGACGATATGTTGGTAAAAATTGGAATCAATGCCAAATATAAATTTCACCAACATTGCGTCCCTACGGGA
Source organism: Planctomycetaceae bacterium (assembly GCA_031257725.1). GTDB lineage: Bacteria > Planctomycetota > Planctomycetia > Pirellulales > Thermoguttaceae > WRKP01. Next base: position 2,196 of record JAIROD010000099.1, read on the forward strand.
CGCGGATCATTTTGTTATACTGTTTTCTACCAAGATGTCGTCCCTAAAGGGACGAAAATTGGCATTATTCTCCATTCTCCAATTACTGATGCCCCCCAAACTCTGAAATAATCAGTAATTTATTAATTAATTGATTTTAACGGTAATCTTCGAGATCATCAAGCCAATTCCTTATCTCCGGTTCCGGTTCACACGAGAGATCGCCTTTGACTAATTGCCGTTGGAAATCGGCGGCGCCGTTTTTGAAAAGTTCGGCTGCTTCGGCATTTTCGAAACGTTTTTCGGGATCCGGTGCAATCAGGCTTTTGCAAAAATGCATCAACATCTCACTGGAGGCGACTGACGGCGGTAAAATCTTATTAAGTTGACTTGCCAACAGAAGCCGTCCGTCAAGTCCTTTCAGATCAGAATTGACACTGAACAGTCGGCGACCGGAAAGCATTTCAATCAACACATAGCCTAGACTGGCAATATCACTTCGAGGTGTAACTTCTTTGCCTTCCAAGACTTCAGGAGCGGCATACGCTAAGGTGTAGGGGCGTGTCGGCGGACGGTTTTCGATTTCAAACGCCGAACCGATGTCAACCAGTTTTGTGTTTCCGATTCGTTTGAGCATAATATTCGACGGTTTCACATCACCGTGAACAATTCCTTCACGATGTAAGGCGCCAAGTGCGCCGAGACAGTCCCGGATAATAGGAATAGCCACACCGGGCATGAGACGCGGATGCATCATGCCTGTGGTAACGACAACATTGTTAAGATATTTCCATCGTCCCGGAGAAACTTTTTTCTGAAGGTGGTCGAGCATTTCCTGACGTAAAAGTTGGCTTAAATCGAACCCGTCCACCCATTCCATGGACATAAACCGAATCCGATTCGTTGAACGCCAGTTATGAACGGCAAGGAGATGATCATGCTGAATTTTCGCAACTTTAGCGGTGATTAACGCCATATTCGACATTTCTTCTTCATAGAGTACATCGTTTGAAAACCGTTCAGGTGAAAAGACTTTGATCGCAATCGGTAACACAAACCCGTCTGTTCCGCGTTGTTCGCTGAGAAACACCACGCCTTGTCCGCCTTGACCTAACATTTCTTTGAATTGAATATCTTCATCCCAATGAACTTTCTGTTGATCCAGCAAATTGTAATATTTTTCTCGAAGAGCTTCCGAACAGCCGTCTGTTCCGGTACCGGGGAAAGAGTGGGTTACGGAATTTTCGAATATTTCGGTGGTGGAATCCGGCAAGGCATCCTGCCGTTTCATTCCATGTTTGCGCCGATTTTCAATGATGAACGGAAAGGTTTCTGTTGAAAACAATTGATCATCATTTTGTTTTTTGATGTCAATCCAAAGCGGATACTCTGGACAACGAATTGGAAAGCCGAGTTGTTTGCCTTCCGGAGTCAGAAAATTAATCAGAGGTTGTTGATTTTTCCAACGTTGAATATTTTCGGTAAAAATATCGACCACATCATCGAATCGTCGATGGGATTGTCCGCCGACATGGGGAGTGATCAGGACGTTGGGATAAAAATCCCAGAGCGGATGTTCCGGCGGCAGCGGTTCCGGCGACGTAACATCCATGACTGCCCCCGCAATCAGACCTTGTTTCAACGCTTCAACCAAATCTTGTGTTACAACAAGTTGTCCCCGCGCAACATTGACAAACAACGACTTTTTTCGGAATAATTTGAACTGTTCAATTGTGAACAGTTCCCGTGTTTGAGTGTTGAGCGGAAGACAAAGAACCACCACATCGGATTCACCGAGAAGTACATTTAATTTTTCCGCCGGCAAAAGTTCGGTAACATGTGGAGGTTTTTGTGTTGGATAGAGGTCGGTTGCCAAAATTCGGGTTTGGAACGGCAGCAAAACCTCCGACAAACGCCGTCCCACTCCGCCAAATCCAACAATTCCAACCGTTAACCCTGTCAAATCATGAGTTGGACGACGAATAAATCGGCGATAATCCGGTAACGTTGGATCATGTTGTTCACGTTGAAAAGTTGAGAGATTCCGCATCCAGGCGAGAATCAGTGAAAGCGTGTGTTCGGCGACCTGATCGGCAAGAACACCGGATGCGGTGGTGATGGCGATGGGGGACTGAACAACTGACGGAACCAGCAGCCAATCCATTCCTGCTGCTGACGATTGAATCCAACGAATCCGATTTTGTTGAACAATTGCGTTCCAATTAACGGGAACTTTGGCGTGACCGCAAAAATAATCTGCTTCCAAAAGTGCGGCGGCAATATCTTTTTGCCCCACATTAATGATATTAACTTCAGACCACGCCGCATGAATCCGATCAATCAGGTTTTGCTCAACCGGAGTTTCCTTAAAACAAACAACAAGATTGGACATCAATTTATATTGGAAACCTGAAAAAATCAGGAGTTACTACGAAAATTGTAGCAATTCGGTGATTATTATTTTTTGTGATAATGCATATTGTCCCGCCCCGTTAGGGACGACTTATTGGTGGAAAACAATTGATTTCACCAACATTTTGTTCCTAACAAAACGAGCGTTTTTAATTGACATCGTTTTATTTTATCTATTTTGTGTATTTCGGCTAGTGGAACCTCAAGTACAAAAGATTAATAGGGCATCTCCAATAGTTCTATTTTTTATTGTAACTATTCAGTCGAGGAAGGTAGGTCATGTTTTGCCGAAGGGTTTTCACCCACCATTGCGTTGCCGATAGGCAACTTGCCCCAGTGGTAGGGTGTGTAAAATAGCCCTTATTTTACACACTCTAGGTTACGGGGTGAATCGCGATACAAACGCGGGGGGTAACCCGTGTTTGGGGGTTAAGTCTAACAACGCGGGGCAAGCCCACGCCGTTAACTTGCGGTAAATTTAGTTAACGACGTGGTTTACCCCGTGTTTTGGGGTTAAGTCTAACAACGCGGGGCAAGCCCACGCCGTTAACTTTCGGTAAATTCTGAATTATTAGAGATTCCCTATGTTCATTCCACTCGCATAGTTACTCTAATATTTTTGAACCGATAATCACAGGTTTGTAATGCGGATCGCCGTTTGATTGTTGGAAAACGGTGCCGCGCCGGAAACCAACCGGTATGCTGCGGTCAATCAGGTAAAACGCCCGATGACGTTTTACCGTACCATTATCAAGCCCCTTTTCCACCCCAAGCACATAACCGTCCGGATAAACAAATTGGAATGTATTACCGTCGTAAATATGTGATAACTGCGTCGGATATTTCTGTTTCAGATCATTTAGCGTACTGAAATGTTCCGCTTCAAAATACCCGATAGTCATCCACACGGCAAAAACATTGGAACGCGTTGTGGTCATATCGGACAAACGCATATAATTTTCAAGTGCAGTGTACGGATTGTCCGCATCCGGTTCCGGTTCAAGCAATCCCGAACGTAATAATGTTGCGTTCACAGGTTGTTGTACCAAATCATTCGTTTGGCTGTCACGCGCCAACGGAGGAACAAGCGTTACCGCTTGCGGCGAACGGAACGGAATAAATTCCGAAGGATAAATATTGTCCACCGCTTCTTTATGCCGAAGTGCATAAAGACCATTGTTGTTGCTATTGTTGTATTCATGCCAGTTTTGCCGTGAACTATTTCCCCGTAACGCCTCCCACGCCGGAGCGGTTGCGGTGTTGAGGTTAATCTTTCCCGGTTCGCGCATCTCGTAAACCGGTTTAACGAGATTCCCGTCATTATCTGTAACCCATCCGCGAATCGTTCCGCCGAATTTTGACGGAACACGGACATACTCAAATAACCGTGACAAATTCAGACCGCCGCCGAAAAAGTTCAAATACGCTCCCAAACCGTTATTCGGATCGGAAAATCGTAACCCCGAACCAAGTGATTGCGTTGTTGCCGTATTCACCCAGTCTGTTGACTCGTTATCGTAAAATTCCACTCCAAAACGATCCGGCGACGAAGAAGGAATCAACATCAATTCGTAACTATTAGTCAACGGCGAATTATGCCACGGAAAATGTAAAAACGCCTTATCCGGCGCACCTTGTAATGCGAACGCTGCCATTGACGTTAAATCCAGATTCGTGATCGTATCCTGTGGAATAATCGCAACATTAGGATATTTATTGAGATACCCCAGAGACATGCGGTCAGTATCAAGAGCAACGGCTCCGTTTGTTTGCGCCGTACCAATATCCAGATAACCAACCGTTTTATTTGTTAGTTCAGAACCGTCAGCCTGAGTTGTCTTAAAATTTCTTGCCCAAAGATTGGGAGATTTTTTTGTTTCATTTGAACCGATTGTTCCCCATTGACGGGAATTAAGATACAAATTACCGTGTTTTTGATCATCGGCAAAAATGGGGTCTTCGGAACCATTTGCATCTTGTTCGCTGTTAATAACATGCAGATCAATCATATTCCAATCAACCGTAACGTATGGATTGGTCATCGGATGATGTTGCCGGCTTGGATCGGCAAGGCGTTGCAAACAGATTGTCCGGTAACAAGGAATCGTCCCGTAAGATTCCAATTCATCCTTATCAAGCGGGGATTCAAGAGCGGGAGAATAAGGTTGGTTTGGATATGACGGCAATGGAGTGTAATAATTATCACGTAGCGGCTCGGAAATGCTGACTCCGATATTATAGGAGGAATTGTCAGGATGCTGAGTGCTTGCGTAGATGACCGCTGGAGTTTTTGCACGCCGATAGTTTGGATCATTCGGGTCAGTAGAGGTTGGAAGAGGCGGATAGAATCTGTTTGTTCCCATTCCTATCACATGATCCGGTACAGGTGATTTTGTCTTACCAAATTCCGTACTACCCACTCCGTCAACGGGCTGCGAAAGAATTCCGACAGACGCAGAGGAAATGACAAGATAGGAGTTCGGCGACAACGTAGCAGGAAGATTATAGGTATTTTGTGAATAGGAATGTTTGCGAATCGTCGCATCATCAGCACCGTGTTGCGGGTAGGGTACCGTCTTTCCGAACCAGATGATTCGTTCAGGAACAATGGACATTTCATCATCAAAACAACCCTTAATTGTTGTTGTGGGCCACTGTTTTGTTTGGAATGAACAGGTTGTTCCGTTATTTTTCAACTGATACAAGGCATCCTGATCATGTGTACCGGTATTCCAATCAAATTCGGGAGTATTCCCACAATTCTTTTCGCTGATCACAAGCCGCCAAACATAAGACGGATTGTTTCCTGCTACCGGTACTATCTGCGCCAGATCAAGTGTTGGGGGACCGTCAGGATTGTTATAGGCAAGCGCATTTCCGACAGGCGAACTTTCCGCTCGATGGGGATTTCCCTGCCGATAAAGTTCCACAAAGAGCGAACCTTGCGGAATCATCACCTGATCAAAATCAGAATCGTGGTCGGCGGAATCCTCACAATCGGGACTCATTCTAGCGAAACTTTTATTACATTTTGGGCATGTTCCGGCAGATGAATTCTCCTTGACCGA
>JAIROD010000103.1 GCA_031257725.1 Planctomycetaceae bacterium
AAATTCAACAATTTAACAAAATTCCGAAAAATACCACAATAAATTAGTTGCAAAAAATATGAAAAAATATGCGTAAACTCTTAACATAAAAGAAGATACAAAGATTATAGTAGTATTACTCCTTCGGAGGGGCTAGGGGTGGTAAAAAATAAACTTCAATCTCCGAAAAATTCCACTGATATATTACGAAAAATTGAATTATTAGAGATGCCCCATTCTTATTCCCTATTCCCGATTTCATGCTTTTCCGTTTCATCGAATAGGGCATCGACAAACTCATTGGGGTCGAACAACGCAAGATCCGCCGCCGATTCGCCAACTCCAATAAATTTGACCGGCAGATCAATTTGTTTACGAATCGCAATGACCACACCGCCTTTGGCGGTTCCGTCCAATTTCGCAAGAACAATTCCCGTACATTTCACCGCTTCCGTAAAATGTTTTGCCTGACTGATTCCGTTTTGTCCGGTGGTTGCGTCTAAAATCAGAATAACTTCATGCGGAGCAGTGGGAATTTGTTTATTGATCACCCGCCGGATTTTTTCGAGTTCCTGCATGAGGTTTTTCTGGGTCTGAAGCCGTCCCGCCGTGTCAACAATACAAACATCCGCGTTCATCTCTAACGCTTTGGCAACCGCTTTATGAGCAACACTAGCCGGATCACTTCCCGGATTGCCGATCACTATTTCCGCACCAAGCCGATTCGCCCAAACCGTCAACTGTTCTACCGCCGCCGCACGAAAAGTGTCCGCCGCACCCAAAATAACTTTTTTGCCCTCATCAACAAAGGTTGAAGTTAATTTGGCAATGGTTGTTGTTTTTCCGCTGCCGTTCACCCCGCAGACCATGAGAACGGTTAACCCTTGTTCGGCAAACTGAATGGGAGCGGCGGGTTGAGCTAAAAGCGATTTCAGTTTCGCTTTGACGGTTTCCAACACATCGTGCATCTCAACAACCCGACCACGATACTGTGTGCGTACTTCAGCAATAATTTCCTTTGACGCTGCAACCCCCATATCGGTTTTGACAAACAATTCAAACATCTCCTCCAGAAATGCATCGTCCACCAACCGTCCTTTCTGTTTGAAAAGATCACGGATGTCCGTGTTCAATATCTGAACTGTTTTAGCTAACCCTTTTTTGATTCGGTCGAAAAAACCCATTATTTTAACCTGTTATTGTATTGAGAACCTTATAAAAATACTATTTGCTAAAAACAACTCTTGATCTCAATCGGATTATTTGTTCCCTTTGCCTTTATTGTCCCGATTGTCCCCAATAGAGTATAAGGGCGTTTAGCAAAGAACATTATCGCGGACATTACATTATTTAGTAACTATTTAGTAACCGCTTTTTTCATGACTATTTCCTGTTCCGCTGCAGATGTTTGGAGTGCTGGAGCCGTTAACGCCAAGCCGGTCAACTCCCATATCAACAAACATTTGAGCACGGGCATAATCACGAATCCCGCCGGACGGTTTCACTTTAATATGTCCTGCGGCGGTTTCGAGCATCTTTTTGACCGCTTCTTCGGCGGCACCTTCGCCATTGAAACCGGTTGAGGTTTTCACAAAATCGGCGCGGGCGTCGATACAGATTTCGGTTGCCTTGATTATTTCGTCAAACGTCAGTTGGCTGGTTTCGAGAATGACTTTGACCTGCACAGTGGAAGGGGGTTGTTTACGCCAAGAGCGATGCGCAACCTCTGTAACTCCAAGAATATCGTCATGAACTTCAGTCCAGAGTCCGCTGCGAATCCAGCCGTAATTGGCAACCATGTCAATTTCGGCAACCCCTTTTTTACAATAGAGTTTTGCTTCAGCGATTTTTGTTTCCGTGCAGGCGGTGCCGTGTGGAAAGCCAAGCACGCAGGAAACTTCCGTTTCGGTGCCGCGGCACATTTCCACTGCAAGGCTAATATCACAAGGACGAACACAAACGGTTTTCACCTTATGTTTAATTCCCGAAAGAATCCATTCAATTGCCTCCTGACGGGTCATTTGAGGAATTAAAATCGCATGATCAAGATAACGGTTAATCATTGTTTGGAAAAAAATAATGGAAGTTAATGTTTAAAAAAGACCGTTTGCCAACGGCAACGGCATCATCATCGTCAACCGTTAAGATTGTAATCCAATTGCGGAACAATTCAAGAGACCTTTTCCCTACCCCCTTCAACAGTAACTGTCTATTTTAAACACGAACTACACGAAATTTCACGAAACACACAAAACTCATACGAAAAGGACAACAGAAATCTTTTTTTTGTGTGTTTCGTGTATCCTGTCAACGGGTAGAAATTGGTTGTTTTATTTGCAAACTCCCCCAAGGTCGTGTATCAAAAGGTAGGCAACCGCTCGCCGAGCGGTTGCGTCGGCGATAGCCGACTTGCCCCTGTTTCCCGCCGGCAATCGGTTTCCAAACCGGTCGGAAACACCAATTGCCCAATCGAATCTGATTCACTGTTGCCTATCGGCAACGCAACTTTCGGCAAAAGGTTGCCTACCATCGAATGACCAATCTACTGAATAATTACTAATTCTTTTAAGACCTCGATGGCTTTGTTGACATTTCCTTTCCATAAATGTCCTAAAATGATTTGTAGCCAATGTTCTCGTTCTTCTTTTGTCGCGCCGAGCCCGCTCAATCCTTCGCAGACCCGTTTACATAAATGATACCAACATAAAATCTGATACACCTCCAGACCACACAATCTTCCAATCCAGTCGCCAATCCATAACGCTCCATCACTAATCACTTCCAGCCGTTTCCCA
>JAIROD010000346.1 GCA_031257725.1 Planctomycetaceae bacterium
ATTCATTGTAATTATTCCGTTGCGGTGAATGTTCCTTTTTCTGTCCCGTAGAGACAACATCTTGGCAGCCAACAAGGTCAATCAAAAACACTCGTCCCGTAGGGACGAAATGTTGGTAGCCCCTTTATTTTTCATTCCATAATGAAATTGTTTTGTTGCAAAATTAAATCTATTGACAACGAATGATTTTGATATAAAATGATGATTCAACAATTCTTTCAAATAGTTGTGAAATTATTGTTCTCAATTGTTTGATTTTTATACAAATTTGTCTTTTGACACCTTTTGGAGTAACCGTCTATTTTATTGTCGCAATTAAATTGCCGTAAATGATACTATTGGCGTAAAATCTGTAATATTCCGCCCTGAAAGGGCAACATAGGCTAGCCTATATTGCCCTTTCAGGGCGGAGGAACATTACTGAATTTATGTAAAAAATAATCATTTCATTATTTTTAATTGCGGAACTAAAATAGACAGTTACCTTTTGGAGAAAACACAATGAACCGATTTATCATTGTAATGTGTTTGATTTTGTTTTTTATTTCAACAACATTGGCGGCGGAGAAGCCGAATATTTTGTGGTTGACTTGTGAAGATACCGGACGACATCTTGGATGTTACGAATTTCCGAACGCAGTAACTCCGGTGTTAGATCATCTTGCCAAACGTGGAATGTTCTATCAATTTGCTTGGTCGAATTATCCGGTTTGCGCTCCGGCAAGAACAACAATTATTACCGGTTGTTATCCGTCGTCGCTTGGAGCGGAACAAATGCGCAGCGGTGTTCCGTTGCCAGAGCAAATCAAAATGTTTCCTTATTATCTCCGCCAAAACGGATATTATTGTATAAATAATACTAAGGAAGATTACAACGTTTTTGCGCAAGACCGTAAAAATTGTTGGGATGTTTCCGGCAACAAGGCTCATTGGAAAAACCGCCCGCCGAACACTCCATTTTTTGCAGTGTTCAATTTTGAAGTAACCCATGAATCGAAAATTCGTAACAAACATGAACTTCGGCGCGATCCGAACCAAGAATCTGTTCCGAAATATCATCCGAATGTTCCGGAAATCCGGCGTGATTGGGCGCAATATCATGATCGAATTACAGAGATGGATACTCTTTGTGGTGTGAAACTTGACGAGTTGGAAAAAGCGGGTTTGTCGGACAATACGATTGTTTTTTTCTTTGGCGATCACGGCAGCGGAATGCCGCGCAACAAACGAACTCCGCTTGATTGCGGACTTGGCGTTCCTTTCATTGTTTATTTTCCGCCGAAATTCGAACATCTTGCTCCGCCGGATTATCAAAACGGAACGAAAAGTAAACGTCTGATTTCGTTTGTGGATTTGGCTCCGACAATATTAAGTCTTGCCGGAATTGAACCGCCCCAAACAATGCAAGGTATTGCTTTTGCGGGTAAATTTATCGGCAAACCTCGTGAATTTGTGTTCGGTTTTCGCGGCAGAATGGATGAACGGGGTGATCTGGTTCGTTCGGTCAGCGACGGACAATATGTTTACGTACGAAATTATCATCCTGAAATTATTTACGGAACGCGCAACAATTACATGTTCCAGACACGTACAACACAGGTTTGGCGTGAACTTTACGATCAAGGTCATTTACCGCCGGAGCAAGCGTTTTTCTGGCAACTCAAACCGACAGAAGAACTTTACAATCTCACAACCGATCACGATGAAGTGGTCAATCTGGCGGATTCACCGGAACATCGTAATATTAAAACGAAATTGAAATCGGTGTTACGTGAAAATTTGTTAGCGGTTCGTGATGTTCATTTCCTGCCGGAGGCGATGCTACATACACGGTTTGCCGGTTCAACACCGTATGAAATGGGGCATGATGCAAAACAATATCCGCTTGAAAAAATTCTCGATGCCGCTGATCACGCAACAGACTGCTCGGTATCAGCAAATGAGTTGCGAAAATTACTTTCGGATACGGAATCGGCGATTCGATATTGGGGAGTGATTGGTATTTTGATTCGGCTTGCGGACACGGCGGGGGCAGATGGAATGCAACCCACTGAAACAACTACCGCTCTTTTGGATTCGTGGAAGCCGACTCTTCAGGACTTGCTTGATGACAATGATATTTCTGTTCGCATTGCGGTTGCCGGATTATTGGGACGTTACGGAAAAGACGGCGACGTAAATATTGCTGTACCAATATTGTTGGAAGCCGCCCGATCCGATTCGCCGTACCTTATCTGGCAATCTCTTGAAACACTGGATACTTTCGCACCGCGTTGCGGTAAATTTGTTGAAGAAATTCGTGCATTGAAAGGTGATGCGTTCAAAGGAAGAATCAGCACCGTGTTTGAAAAAATCATGCAGTCTGTCAAAGACCGTTTACCTGCCAGCCCATCAATTTGATTTTTTTCTGATCGTTTCCCATTTTTTCCCAATGTTCACAGGCAGATTGTTCAAATGGATAAAATTTATTTTGTAAAAGAGAGACGTGTTGCTGTTTTATTTCACTAAGGATAAAATATTGATCGAAAGTCAAATTTTTGTCCTTTCAACTATAATTTTGTAACTATATCAGTAACGGTGAATGTTCATTTTTCTGTCTCGTTAAGAACAACCTGTTGATAGAGTTCTACCGATAGGTTGTCCCTAACGGAACGGGAATATTCATTATCACAAAAAATAATAATCACAGAATAGTTACAGAAATTTTGTAATCCGTTTGCAATATCACTTCACTTTTGCTTTCAGTCAGGAGACAACGATGTCCACACGATTCCACAAATTCATTTTGTTCACACTGATTTACTGCGGGTTATGTTGCGGTATTTCATCGGCGGTCATATCGGCAGACGAATCACCGCAAAAATCGGAACAAACTGCTCTTGTTCAGGATGCACCCAAACCGGAAAAACAAGATTCTGCTAATCAATCCCAAGAAACAAGAGAACAGCGTCCGCTGGCGCAACTCAAAAAAGTTACCGTTATCATTGAAGGTGAAGTCCTTCAACAGCAAGGAATTCATGAATGGTCAGGCAAGGCGAGCCAACTTGTTACGGAATGGTTTCCGAAAATAGATATTTTGCTTCAATCGGACGGTTATGTGCCGCCGAAAGAAGTAACGCTCATTTTTCGTAAAATGGACGGAGTGGCTTATACAACAGGCAACGTCATTCATATTTCTGCCGATTGGATTCGTCGTCAACCGAACGATTTTGGAATGGTTGCGCATGAGTTAGTGCATATTATTCAATCGTATCCGCGTCATACCGGTCCCGGTTGGGTTACGGAAGGAATCGCCGATTACATCCGTCACGCACATTATGAACCGGATGTGAAACTGCCGCGAATCAATCTGGATCGTGCCAGTTATCGTGACGCTTATAAAACAACCGCAGGATTCTTTATTTGGATCGAAAAAAATTACGATCAAGAATTGGTCAAAAAATTAAACACCGCCATGCGTGAACGCACTTACAAAGACGACATTTTTCAAAACCTCACCGGAAAACCGCTCGACGATCTCTGGAAAGAGTACGCAGAAACATTCGGAAATTTTAAAAGGCAGTAATATATCAGCGGATTTTTTGTTTTTTTGTAACGATTCGGTTGCTTGGAGAATTACTCAAAAAAGTACGCCAAGACCGACG
>JAIROD010000354.1 GCA_031257725.1 Planctomycetaceae bacterium
GAAAACCCTCCTTGGCTTCTGAAATATTGAATCGGAACGACCAAGAAGGGGTTTATAGCAGAACCAACGGTTATGATAGCAGAATCGCTGGTAAGCTAAAAGAGCAATGTAGAAAAATTTTCAAAAAAAAAACTACCGTCAATTTTTTTTTAAACGGAAAAATTGCCACGCGATAAAGGTATGAGCAAATTGAGCAATACAGTAGTATTAGGGTTTACCCCGTGTTTTAGGGTTAAGTTGAACAACGCGGGGCAAGCCCCTTGTTATACCACACAAGTATTTATGCTGAATCGCGATAAGCGTTCCATGCGGTTGCGAAATCTCTCATTCTCATCATTCCTTTCCACAATGTCTCAACTCCCGGCATGTTTCCTTTTTTTGGGTGGTAGATAAAGCCTCCTAAACAACCAATCATGCGAATGAACTCTTGTAATTGTGGCGGTTCAGCGGGTAGTTTTTTTTCGGGTTTAAGACTTTATAAACGGCTTGCCATTCGGCATCATCAAAGACAACATCACACGGCATTTCCGGGCAATGGCGTCCAAGCCAACACATAAATAAAATACGCCACGCCACAACCATATAAATCGCCATACAATTCAACATTCGCGGTAATGTCTCAAATCGCCGCTCCTCAACACGACAACCCGATTTCAAAACACGATGATAAATCTCAATCATCCAACGTGTCGTATAATTATCCATCACGAGACGTATCTCTTCTTGTGTTGAAATGGGAAGTGTTGTGAGAAGAATCCATTCCAGAGGGGCTTCCCCTTCAGGCGGCTTTTCTTCCAACACCCAAACAACATTCACAGCAATGGATTCCCCTAAGACCGCTCTTTTCTCCGCCGGAACAGGTAACAACATGGTATCGGCACGAACAGAGACCGCCGCAATACGGTCTTGACGGGCAACACGGCGGTTACGGGTTTCACAAGAGACCTTCGCATCACGACGCCGGACTTGAATCTGACACGGAAACAAGACTTCGGATTTTTGTAATACACTACGTAACAAACCGGACAGTTCCCCTGCTTCGTCAAGGGTTTGCCGATCATGACAAGCACGAATAATCCAATGAAAATTAGAACTACGCCGCTGAAAACTAAGCAACTCAAACATATCCCCTTCACTATCATTGAGGGAGATAAATTGTGTTTCCGGACATTGTTCGGCGGCCTGTTGAACTGCTTGCATGCCCTCGAACCAACGGAAACTCTCACGTTGTTCAAAGGGAGTGCCCCGTGATTTTTTTTGCTTTTCGGATTGGGATAATGGCGGTGTATTCGGGTCGGGTTCGTCGCGTGCCCAAATCTTCGCAGAAAGAATACCAAGAGCAAGACCATCTGTGGTGAATGCCTGATTCGTATGAAGAAAGGCACCACGACGAGAAGAACCATCCAAAGGTCCCGCACCAACAACTTGTTGTTCGGGACGCGAGAAATCCAATTCCGTGGTATCTTGAGGAACGAGAACAACTGGCTTGTCACGGCAACGCTCCATTGTTGCGTTAAAATGAGGTTGCCATATCTTCTGTGGTGTTACTTTTTCGTTGTCAAAAAAACGATAACACGCTTCAAATTCATTACGCCCCTGACAAGCGGCGGGAATACTCAGCGTGGGATGACTGGAAAAGGCACCAAGAATCTGCATAAAACGATGGTCAAGACGTTGATCATTAAAAGAAACCGTCTTAAATTCACTCTCTATCCACTCTAACGACATAGAGAACTCCTTTTCTGCTAAAGCAAAATAGTTAATAAAATTGGGAACTAAGCCCCCAGATAAAAAAAACGACTAAAACACTCGAAAATTCTAACCACCATGACTAAAAAAACAAGAGATACTTATGTGGTATAACAAGGGGTAAACCCCGCGTTAACTAAAACACGGGGTGAACCCCGTCGTTAACTATTAACTATTAATTAATAGGCTAAAAATAAAAAATTGAATTATTAGAGATGCCCCATTATAGCAGCATTAGCCCCTGTGCGCGAACGGAAATGAGGAAACCAGATCAACCGTTGCGACTGTGGGTGAAAACCCTTCGGCGAAAGGTCGCCTACCTGATGAGTATTTCCTGATAATACATTCTACTGAATAGATACCTATTTTTTATTTTTCAGAGTTTGAAAGAGTTCGGCGATTTTTATTTCAAGAAGTTGTCGCAATTCTTCTTCGTTCATCTCTTTAAATTCAGTGTAAGGAATTGGTTTACCGTAGATGACGCGGATGTTTCCCCAAAGTCGCGGCAATTTTTTTGTGCGGTGCCATGCGTCGTAACAACCATTCAGAGCAACCGGTAAAATCGCGGCTTTACTTCGTTGGGCAAGCACGAGTGAGCCTTGTAAAAACGGAGCAATTTCACCATCCCATGTTCGTTCTCCTTCCGGAAACACCAGAACCATCTCACCGCCGCGCAATCGTTTGAGTGATTCCTTGATACCTTCAAAACCAATTCCTTCTTTGTCTAACGGAATAGCGTCGAGCAGATCAATTAGCCATGCAAAGGGTTTGAACCGGAATAAGGATTTTCGTGCTAAAAAGTTGAGTCGGCGGCGTAATCCGGCGGCAATCAACGGCGGATCGAAGTGCGACTGATGATTAGAAATAACAACAACCCCCCCTGTCTCCGGCATATTGTTCCGACCATAAAACCGAACTCCATAAAAAATCATAAAAAAAAGATTAACCGGTATTCGGATTAAATAATAGAATAATCGTTTTTGCCATGAAATTTTACGGATTGATAAAGAGCGTTGGGGTTGGGAGTTGGTGTTTTCCATTTTATTAGTTAGCGGCGAGGGGGGGACTCCGTGTTGTTAGTTAACGACGGGGTTTACCCCGTGTTGTTATACTGTCAACGGCATGATATTAGTTGTTTTGTTTGATTCAAGAGGTAGGCGACCTTTCGCCGAAAGGTCGCAACGGTTGATCTGGTTTTCCCATTTCCGTCCGCACACAGGGGCAAGTCGGCTATCGCCGTATTAGTATTTAGTAAAAATGTTTCGGCGAAACATTGCCTACCTTTTGATTATTGGTCTGATGATAAATAATTAAATAATAGGTCCGCTACTGAATAGTTATATTCTGAGATTGATTTTAAAATTCGATAATATGATTTTTCGGCAGCCATCCGTCCTGTCCAGAGGCAAAACGTAAACGAGTCCAATCATTCCGTTCATCCAGTACGGTAACCGTAGTTCCGAAGGGGACGGGCGTGGTGAACAACGGCTCATACTGTTCTGAATTTCCTTTACGTGGTACCGCTTTTTCGACGGTAATCACCGCGTGTCGTATCCATTCGAAGCGATACCAATCGTAACCGGTGGAGCAGACGGCAATGAAGGTGAACGCCAAGAGGGTGAGCGTCAACCGTCGTAACCGCCGATGTCGTACCCAAAGAGCGATCGCACCTGAAATGAACGTTACAACCGCCAGCAACACCGAACACCATATCTTTTCACGGCAACCGATACTGTTTTGCCAGAAAAAGACGTATTCGATTATTGGAGTTGGAGATTCGGGCGGGGAGTGATGGGCTAAGGCGATTTGTTTATTTGAAGCGATATAGGGATCGAGGGGGAGATAACGTTGTGCGAGATAATAAGCGGCAAGAGCGCGACCCGGTTCTTCAGCCCGAAGCCATGCGTTGCCTAAGTTATAATAAATCGGACCGGATTGGACTCCCCGATCAATCACCTGTTGAAACATTGTTGCGACTCGATAAAATTCTTTGGGCTGGTTTTCAGCGGGCAATTTTTCCGCTTTCTCAAAAGCATTTTGGGCTTCAAGAAACAGTTGCGTTCTCTGCTTGTTTGGTGATGCGGAACAACCACCCACAAGGAACAACATAACAGACAAAACAAGGATCGTACCAAAGATCGTACTGAAGATCGTACTAAGGATCGTACCAAATTTACTGCCGACAAAAGACATCATGATCAATATCAATAAACGTTAAAAAAACCGTTGCCTTTTATTTTTTTGGTGAAGGGAAATTTTTTTTGATTTTTTATTTTGAGCGAAACACTTCCACTCTGAACTCAATTATGATAACATGTTTTTCTGTAAAATGAAGAACAGCGGTTTTGTGTTGCCGTAAGATTCTTGTTGTATTTGAAAACACTTTAACAAAAAGAGAGGTATTTACGATGAAAAACTGTTTAATTGTTGTTTTTTCCCTGACCATACTTTTGCTGACGGGTTGCGGCGATAAGGTGGGTCTGAGTGGAAAAGTGACCTTCTCCGATGACGGCAGTCCCCTGAGTGTCGGGACGGTTTGTTTTGAGACGGACACTTTTTTGGCACGCGGCACTCTGAAAGCGGACGGCAGTTATGTGGTTGGTTCCCTTTCAGAAAAAGACGGACTTCCCGCCGGAAGCTACAAGGTTTATATTTCCGGTGCGGAACAAGAAATCGGTCAGGACAAAGAAGGGATGGCTCTCATGGAACCGCTGATTGACACAAAATTCAGCAGCGCATCATCTTCCGGGTTGTCTATTGATGTCACCGCTTCGACAAAAACGTTTGATATTAAAGTCGATCGTTACGTTCCACCAAAAAAGTAATTGGCAGCCAACCGTCATTCTTTCGCCCCACAAGCCAGCCCGCCGCATCGCGGTGGGTAACGGCTGAACTATGATTTTAATGATTGAATGAAGACGATGATCAAGAAAATCATAGTCAATCATAAAATCAAATACAAATCATCGGAACTATGATTTTAATGATTGAATGAAGACGATGATTAAGAAAATCATAGTCAATCACAAAATCAAATATAAATCATCGGAACTATGATTTTAATGATTGAATGAAGACTATGATCAAGAAAATCATCGTCAATCACAAAATCAAATATAAATCATCGGAACTATGATTTTAATGATTGAATGAAGACTATGATTAAGAAAATCATCGTCAATCACAAAATCAAATATAAATCATCGGAACTATGATTTTAATGATTGGGCATCTCTAATAATTCAATTTTCAATTAAAATAGTCACCGTAAACACCGTGTTTTACAGTGTCGCGTTTTTTGAAAAAGGTATTTTTAGAGATGCCCGATTGAATGAAGACTATGATTACGAAAATCATAGTCAATCACAAAATCAAATAAATCACAGTTCAAGACCCTCTCCACTTTCTACGAATCTATTAATCAATTGCCCTTACAGGGCGTTGATTTCTTGGGCAATCGCACCCGCCGCGATGCGGCGGGCTGGTATGTATTGCCCTTTCAGGGTGAAGGATTGACAAGAGTACGCACTTTAAAGTTCAAAGTACGTGCTTTAAAGTTCAGAGATGCGACCGGAAGGTCGCCATAGAACGCCGGGAATAACCCCCGCAAATTCCGACATCATTAAAAAAAAACTTCTTTCCATAACTTGTCGGGCATCCTTTGTCTTTTTGCCATTTATCTCTATAATGATATTAAAATAAATTTGGCGTATGGTGTAGAATTTTTCATTACGTTTCAAGGAGTCACGAAAATGAACCAAGAAGAAAAAGCAATTCTAACTATTGGAGACAAAACAATTGAATTGCCGGTTCTGGTCGGAACAGAAGGGCATAAAGCA
>JAIROD010000364.1 GCA_031257725.1 Planctomycetaceae bacterium
ATTCTCAATAAAATTCCGGCGGCTCGCGAAAAGATTGTCAAAAACGAACAACTCCGTTTTGATTATTCGGTTTATCTTATTCCGTTGCGTGATAAAGTTACGGAAACAACTGATACGGAGGAAAATACCGCAGAAAAGCCGACGGAGAAAACCGAACCCCCAACGGATCGGTTACCCAAAGAAGAATCGTTACTGATTATGAAGACCGAAATGACGGAACAGCAATAATATTCGGGAATCTCTCATCATTCGGAATTTACCGAAAGTTCACGGCGTGGGCTTGCCCCGCGTTGTTCGGCTTAACCCTAAAACACGGGGTAAACCCTGTCGTTAACTATTAATTACTCATGTTACGCATTGGTTTGATTTAACGCCGTAGGTGTTTTATGTGAATAACCGCCGCCAGTTTCAAGTAAATACCGAACCGGCGGTAACGGACACACAACCACCTCAACCCCTTTAGGGGTTGTACTAAAAAATAGATCAATTACTATAACCTCAATCCAAAAAAAATAAAATGGAAATTCGACCCAACTCAAAAAATACTAAAAATATTCAAGAGGAATTAGGAAACTTAGCACTACCAATCCCCTCTCCACTATCCCCATTCCCCAAACTATTTAAAAGGTATTGGTACAACGATGGCTTCGTTTATTTCACTGCGGATATTGACACTAAGTTTCTGACCGGGTTGGGAAAACTTATAAAGAACGTAACCCATTGCAATATTTTTGTGAAGAGTTGGCGAAAAAGTTCCGCTAGTGATCCATCCGATATTTTTTTGTTCAAAAAAGATTTCGTTTCCATAACGTGCAGGAAATTCACCGAAAATTTCAAGACCAATACGTATTTTTTCGGGAGTTTTCATTTTAAGATTGCGGAGTATTTTGTTACCGGGAAAATCGTGATCGTCCAGATGTAATACATGCGCAAGTCCGGCTTCGAAAGGCGTGATGGATT
This sequence comes from Planctomycetaceae bacterium, assembly GCA_031257725.1. Classification (GTDB taxonomy): domain Bacteria; phylum Planctomycetota; class Planctomycetia; order Pirellulales; family Thermoguttaceae; genus WRKP01. The sequence goes on from JAIROD010000364.1 coordinate 961, forward strand.
CATTCAATTCATATCCATAAAGCGGAATGGCTGATTCCTGGCGCATAATGTCCATGACGGCAAAACCAACAGGAGCAATATTGAATCTGCGTCCTTGCCGGAACAGATCGTCAATAAATTGTTCAATGAAAAAGGATTCCAACACGATTTCAAAACCATTCTTTCCGGCATAACCGGTTCGTGCGACCAAAGCCCAACGTCCGCCAAACGAAAAGGAGGTTTCAACACCGGAATAATAAGCAAGAGTTGAGATATCCGTTTGAAACAGTGGTTTTAGCAATTCAAGTGAATTGGGTCCCTGAACCGCAATCATACTTTGATTTTCGGTTTCATCAAAGAAATAGACTTCATTTTGTGGTTTGGTCATAATTTCCGGTGTTAGAAAACGTTTGAAGTAGGTGCGATCCTTTTCACGATTGCCAGCGTTGACGACGAGGTAATAATAAGGTGTGCCGGAACCTTCCCGCAGTAGATAGCCGACCAATAAATCATCCAGAATACCGCCCTGTTCATTAATCAGGAGCGCATAACGTAATTGTCCGGGTTTGATGGCGGTGATATTACGGCAGAGAAGAGAATTGAGAAATGATCCGGCACCGGGACCCTCAAAAACAAACCGCCCCTTATGGGAAAGATCGAGAACACCAACATGTTTCCGTGCGGTTTCATATTCACTAAGAATTGAAACATATTGTTTGGGCATTTCCCAACCATCCCATTCTTCCATTTGGGCATATTGAGTGCAATGCCAATCATACAATGGTGTCCGTAATAGAGAAAGCATACAACGTACCTCACAGGAAATAACAACGTGGCTTTTGAGAAAAAACGTGTCCAGGATTTAATAGTATAAATAATAATTCGCCCGATAAAATAAATCAAGCCAAAAATGCAAAAAATCGGCAAAATAAAAAAGTAACTATTCCGTCGCGGTCAATGTTCCTTGTTCTGTCCCGTTAGGGACAACATATTGGTAGAAAACGATGTTGATTAAAAACGCTCGTCCCGTTAGGGACGAAATATTGGTAGAAAAATACCAAGCATCAATTTCACCAATATTGTGTCCCTACGGGACGCGGATGATTTTGTTATACCGTTTTCTACCAAGATGTCGTCCCTAACGGGACGAGCATTTTTAACGGACATCATTTTCTTTAATTACACTATGGGAACATCTCTCATAATTCGTAATATATCAGTGGAATTTTTCGGAGATTGAAGTTTATTTTGGACCACCCCTGCCCCTCCGAAGGAGGGGAATAATTCCCCCTGAAGGATGGAGAATAATTCCCCTCCTTCGGAGGGGCTAGGGGTGGTCATTCGGAGGAAACGACTGAATAGTTAAAAAAAATATTTCACTGATATATTACAAAGATACGCTGTTGTGGTTTTATGCCGTCGGCATAGATTTTCAGCCCAACTCGTTGCCTGTTCTTTGATCGTTGTTGTATAAAAGCCTTTGCCAAAATCTCGTTTGGCTTTGGCAAAGTCAAGTGAAACATCGTCAAAACAAATATTTGATCCGTGAAAAAGTATCATTTTATTCGTGCCTCTATGTAATCTTCCGCAAAAGAAACCGTTTCGTCCATATCTTGGGTATGCAACGTATTGTAACAATTACGGATTGCTTTTGTTACATCGTATTCTTTGAATAGTTTCAACGTTTCCGGTGTTGTTACGTTATGTCGATAGGCATACCCATCAACGGCGCAAACAATGAGCAGGTTTTCGTCGCTCCAAGTGTTGCTGCGTTGGGCTTCGATAGCGGTCATCATATTTATACTTTATACTGTTATTATTTTAATGTTGTAACTTTTTGTATTAAATCATTCGGCGGTAGTGCAACCTTTCGGTGAAGGGTTTGCACCCACAGTTGTAACAGTCTATTTTAATTTTTATTAGTCCTGCAAGGACGACACTTTATTAACCGTATGCTTTAGCATACGGATAGGGCAAACACACCTTAAGTCCCGCAGGGACGACACTTTATTGCA
>JAIROD010000270.1 GCA_031257725.1 Planctomycetaceae bacterium
GTACAAGAACAAAACCGCAACAACACGAATACAACTCCGCAATCAAAAACGGTCATAATCCACGGGTTTACCGGAACGAATTCACTAAAGCAGCCGCAAGAGGTTGCTCCTGACAACGCCTTGTACAACGAAACCAAAGCAAACACCGAGAAGCATCCGACTGCCGCCAAACGGGTTAATTTCGGTAAAAATCCAAAAAACAACCACAAACCAAAAAATAGTTCAAATTCTACAACAAAAATATTGAACCAACGTAAATAAAAAATCCCGTCGCCCAACATCGGACTGACCGATAAACTATACCCTTTTAATCCCGCCGCAGCCAACAAAACCAACGCAATAAAAATCCGAACAAACAACCAATTTGATTGAGTGTCGGTGTTTTTTGCAACCGGATTATTCCCGAAAATTCTATTCATTGTTCTGGTATCTTATCTTCAAAGGTTTCAATTTCACCGATTTTCAATTGCCGTAATTATACCAAACATAAAAAAAACGTTGCAATAGGGAATAATTTTTTTCACACGATTCCGTTTTGGGCGAGTTCGTTGTCCGTCAAAGGTAAACGATACGGGGACAATTTTGTGTTGAAAGAGTATCCCAATCGTCGCGGTATCCTTCAGCATCAATACCAATTTTCGCAAGCGTTTCAACAACTTGCGCTAATGTATGCCCTTTCGGGTGATTGGGTAACAATCGCCGGATTTCATCCGGTTCCGTTGGAATACCAAGAAGCTGCGCCGTCCGAAAAATTGACCAATGAGCGCACTGAAGTTTAACAGATATTGTTTGCGGTTTATCTTTTGTAAAAATTATAAGAAACAATATTATGCCAATACAGCCGGCGATTATTGACACAGCAAAGGGGAACCAACGGGAACTCATTACTTCGTCTCCTTGCGGTTTGTGTGCCATTGACGATACATACGGAAAAGAGCTGTTAGAATAAGGATTAGTCCGATCCCTATTAGAATGTAATTAATTGCGGTAGATTGCCTTTTTGTATTTTTTAAATATTCTGGTAACGGAAATGACGGATCATCTACTTCACTGGCTGTTTGCGTTCTTGTATCGAAAACATGATCCTCCTGTCTGACTCCTACAAATTGTAGCGTAAAACTTTGTCGGGAATCTTTTTATTGATTTTTACATTTGAAAAACGATATTCTCTTTTGTTTTTTCCTCCAACAGTGAATTCTGATACAGTCGAAGGAAACCAAACCCCATCAACAAGAACCGGCTCACATTTCCAATATCTAAAACAGGAATTATCTATCATTGTCTTATATTCGATTAGATAATATGACTTTGTTGTGTCGAAAGAATAGATATGGGCTGACGGCTTTGAGCCGTAACTGTCTATTTTTATTTTAATTTTTCGTAATTATTCAGTGTAATATTCGTTTTCGCAACAGGTGATAATTCGCATTTGTTAACGGCGGGGTTTACCCCGCGATGGAGTCATGACGAGGTAAACTCCATTGTTAACGGTCAAACAAAAATTCCACCGAAATATTACAATTTTTTTAACACGAAATACACAAAATGACACGAAAAATACGAAAATTTTGTGTAGTCCTTTTTGTGTATTTTGTGAAGTTTCGTATATTTCGTGTTTAAAATAGACAGATACCTTTGAGCCGAGGTCTCTTTCGGCTTTAACAGTTAAAATATCCCCTGTTTGGCTTGCGGAATAAGTTACAGGAGATTTGCTTGTGAGAGTTTTTGCTCCTTTAAGCATGTCACTACTTGGCACAACTCGAGACGGTATCATGCGGTCAAATGGATCAAAATAGTCCTGTGAACGCAGATTATCATGCCGGCGTACATCTCTCTGGTCAATACGTATATTTCCTATAACGCTTGCATGATTTTGTGGATCTATTTGGGGATCACCTACGTTGGGATTAGCGGTGGAGTACCAATAGGCAACATCACCCACATATAAATAACCATCAATAGTACAATATTTTTTTTTCTTTACGCCTTCCTCCAATTGCCAGTATTCATCAAGAGAACGAAGAGAAAGACGGTTATTACTTTTTTTATCAACTGCAAAAAAAGTTTTGCTTTTTTGAAAAGTTACGACTTTTTTTTCTTTATATTCTTCATATTGTATCTCTACATCCCCCTGCACTGTAATAATAGATTCAATGTTACTTCTATTCCGAGCCGCCACATCTTCAAAAAATGCAACAGATATTGGGATTGATTTTGTCTCTTGCGCAAAAACTACATCAGTACAAAAAGACACAATACAAACAAACGCTATAATTATGAACAACATGGTACTAATTTAATTAAAAGTTAATAATACTCCCAAAAATCAGAACAGAGAAAATATTTTCAACACGGTTTCTTCTGAGAATTAAATGTGGTGCGATTCTACGAATGGGGTAAATTTTAACGTAAAAATATTCTTTTCACTTGAATTTTAGATTTTTGTTTTTTGTGGATTACCCCATGTTGTTGAGTTAAGTCGAACAACGCGGGGCAAGCCCACGCCGTTAACGTTCCTACTTTCACTCCAATTCAAATTTCCCAATCGGAGGTGTTGTTTTTATTGAGCCGTTCCTGTTTTTCCCATCGTGCCAATGCTTGAGCGGTGATGACAAGATTGAATATTGCTACGAAGATAATGAAACCAAGTGAAAGTTGGGCAACCGGATTTTGTAAAATCTTGACGAGTTGTTCCGAAGATTTCAGGTACACCCACGCAACGAAAACAACCAACAAATAAAACGGTGAAACGTATTTTATCACAAACCGGAAAAAATAGGGAACCCGAACCTGTGAACCACATTGAAGTGCCGCCATGCTCGTGTCCATGCCCAAAACCCAACCAAAAATAATAATCTGTATCTCCGCTATAATGAAAATTAATACGTTGCAAACCCAAAAATCCATTGTGTCCAAAGCAGTCAGGCTTTCTGTAAAATAGGCGGTGAAAAATGCTCCAAAAGTTGTGATCATTCCGGCAATGGTTAGACTGGATTTTCGCCCTATCTGAAGCCCTTCTTCAAGAAGAGTGATTGCCGGTTGAAGTGTCGAAATCGAACTGGTTACCGCCGCAAGGAACAGTAAAAAGAAAAACAAAAAACCAAATACCCGACCCATCGGCATTTGATGAAACACCTCCGGTAACGCCTGAAAACCAATCGTAAAAGAACTGTTAAGATTTTCCGGTGTGAGAAAAGCAGGACCAAGAAAAATGTACGCCGCCGGAACAATCATCATCGCCGCAATAACCGCCTCACAAAATCCATTGCCCGCCGCCGCCGTCAGACCGGAAAGTACAATGTCATCGTTTTGCCGGGTGTAACTGGCATACGTGCAGATCACCCCAAAACCAAGCGACAACGAAAAGAAAACCTGTCCCGCTCCGGCAAGCCATGTTTCAGGATTTGAAAGCGATTCCCATAATGTTTTGTTCGGTTGGGACGGATTCCAGACAAACCCCAACCCCTCAATAACACTTTGCCCTTCAATTCCGGTCGGATTGCCAAGCGTCAAAACTCGCACCATGATAATCAGCGAACATACCAACAACGCCGGTAATGCCAACGAACAGAACCATTCAATACCTTTGACAATACCGCGATAAATCAGGAAATAATTGAGCAATAAACAAAATACCATGCAAAGCAAATTGAAATTCATCAAACCATGTTGAAACAATGCCCCATTGCCCTCCAAACCAACCGTTTCTATAAACAGTTTACCGAAATTGACATTGGCACCGTGTCCCATCCAACCAAAAAGATAACGCAACGCATACGCCAGGCACCAGCCTTCAATGAAAACGTAAAACGACGTAATAATAGTTGTTAGCGTTACGCAAAAAGAGCCGGCATACGCCATATTCCGTTTGCCCGTTACACAACGAAAAATGCCGGACGCAGAATGATAACCGCGAATTCCGGCATAACGTCCGAGTGTCCACTCCGCCCAAACTATAGGCAATCCAAGCAGTATAAACGCAATAAAATACGGAATCATAAACGCACTGCCATACAGAGCCGCCTGACCGGGAAAACGCAAAAAATTACCCAGCCCAATGGCACTGCCCGCCACCGCCATGATCACTCCCAGTTGGGTTGTCCAGTTTTCCTGCTTTATCTTTTTCTGTTTCATCGGATGCTTGTTATTAACTCATGTTACGCATTGGTTTGATTTAGCACCGTAGGCGTTTTAGGTGAATAACCGCCGCCAGTTTCAAGTAAATACCGAACCGGCGGAAAAGTACCGCCCCACTAAACTCAACCCCTTTAGGGGGTGCACTAAAAAATATCGATCAAATTTAATGCCGCTTTTGGACACCCCTAAAGGGGTTGTTAGTTGTAATAAATCAATCGCAAAATGTCAAACTTCCAATCAGTGAATAGATACAAATTATTTACTCGCGAACAATCACGCCGCTGGCAAACACTTCCACCGTTTTCGGATCACAAACTCGTGCAAGAAATGTTGACGTTTCCGCTTTATTGTTTACGGAGTTACGTTTTCCGTTATTCGGACGGATTGTTTCAATTTGGATGGTATCGCCTTGCGTGCCGTCGCTTTTCGCAACACCTTCAGTTCGTACGGAAATTCCGTTGTTTAACAGCCGGACAGTAACAATATCACCCTTGCGAACCCATGTCGGTTTTTTAATCATATTTTGCGTCAAAACACTCCGTTCCCGAACGGTGCCGGTTGTTTCCCGCCCAATCACTTCCGAAAGATCAACGAAAAAATCGTCATCTTTGAGATTTTCCATACGCCGAATCATCACATCGGATTCGCTAATAATATAACCTTTGGGCAATGAACGGCGAAAAACAACAACCTGTTGCGGTAATTCAACAACCGTGTCAACAGTTACAACAACATTTTGTTGCGTTGCCGGATCAAGCCCTTGCATTCGGATACCGAATCGTTGACGACCAACGGCAGGCATCGTCCATTGATCCGAAGAATCGCCGAAAATTTCTTCAATTTGTCCGCTTGTTGCAAATAATCGGGCTTGATCTTCCGTCAGTTTCACGGTTACTTTCCAAGGATCATTGGCAGGTTTTCCCGTTTCGGTTGTTGTACCGTAATTCAAGTAAACAACAATAGCATCCGCAATTTGTTGTTCCAATGTTTTAATGAGTTGCGGTGTTACGGCTGCTTTCCGAAGCGGATTGACGGCGTGAGCGATCGGAGTTGTTAAATTTGTTGCGTTTTTTTCATAAGTGTAGGAAGCCCGAACAATCGCCGAATCGTTATTGTTATTGTTGTTGGATTCGTTGACCACAACAATTCGGGACGCTCCGGTCAATTGATGTTGCACGGAACTGAAACCGAGACCGGATAAAATGTCACGTAATTCAATGCGTTCCACTGTTCGGCGTTCTCCCCGTTCCGGAACAGTAAACAAAACCGTTTGCCGCAACTGATCGATTTGTTGAACAGAATCCTTTGCCGCCGGAATAATTTCCGCAACTTCTTCAAGTGTTACAAGATTCTGCGAACATCGTACCGGTTCCGCCCGCAAACGTATTTCGACACCGAATAATTGTTCCGTAAACGGTGAACCCGTATTGGTAACAAGAACAGCAAACAGAAAAACAAAAAACAAAAATTTTGAAAACAATAAATATCGATGTTGTTTTAACATAATTACCTCATACTTTGCGGTTTCTATACTTGATA
>JAIROD010000321.1 GCA_031257725.1 Planctomycetaceae bacterium
TATTTTCTGCCCATTTGTTAACGACGGGGTTTACCCCGTGTTTTAGGGTTAAACCTAACAACGCGGGGCAAGCCCACGCCGTTAACGTTCGGTAAATCCTGAATTATTAGAGATTCCCAATTGTTTCTTTAACGTTTTGTACTTTCCAAAATGTCAGCAGTGTTAAAAGCAGGCTGATGATTCCGACCGCCAGTCCGACAATGCCGCACCAATCGGCGATAGTTGCCAGCCGATTACTTTGGGCAAAAAGCAATAATTGAGACAATATTGTATTCATCGCCGATTGCTGCGGTCATTGCCGTTGTTTTTTGTAACTTCTTGTAATGTTACGTTTTTATTATAATCCTACTCCTCCTGATTTTTCGAGTTGCATATTAAGGGCAAGACCGCGAATTTCGTTGGTTAAAACGTCGAAACTGGCGGGAGTTCCGGCTTCCAACGTGTTTTCGCCTTTGACCATAGATTCATAAATTTTCGTGCGTCCTTCCACATCGTCGCTTTTAACCGTCAGCAATTCTTGCAACGTATAAGCCGCGCCGTAAGCTTCGAGTGCCCAGACTTCCATTTCGCCGAATCGTTGACCTCCAAACCGTGCTTTTCCTCCCAACGGTTGTTGGGTAATGAGCGAATAAGGACCGGTACTTCGGGCATGAACTTTGTCGTCAACAAGATGATGCAACTTGAGCATATAAATGTAACCGACGGTTGTTTCCTGATCAAACGGTTCACCGGTTCGTCCGTCATAAAGTCGGACTTTACCATGTCGCGGCAATCCGGCTTTTTCAAGACAATCATTTATATCTTGTTCGGATGCGCCGTCAAACACCGGCGTAACGGCTTGATAACCGAGTTTTGCCGCCGCCCAGCCGAGATGTGTTTCAAGAATCTGACCGACATTCATACGGCTTGGAACTCCAAGCGGATTGAGCATAATTTCAATCGGAGTTCCATCCGCCAGATACGGCATATCTTCACGCGGAAGAATTTTGGCAATCACCCCTTTGTTACCGTGTCGTCCAGCCATTTTATCGCCGACCGAAATCACCCGTTTCGCCGCAACATACACCTTGACCATTTGAAGAACACCGCGGCGAAGTTCATCACCGCGCTTCATCGAATTGATCTTACGGTCTTTCGCATCAACCGCCGTTTCGATAGCAGGCCAATGTTTCTGGTAAATTCGTTCCGCTTCTCCACGTTTCGGATTATCGTCGTCCAGGTTAAGATGTTCAATTCGAAACAATTTTGGCTGTTCTGTTTCTGCCCGATCAATAGAATGACCGAGAACTTTTTCCAACTCTTCAATCAACGGCTTAAACAAAATTTCGATTCGATCATCTTCTTCTTTTTCAACACGGCGAACTTCCGCATCAAACGCTTTTCGTTCATCTTCCGAAAGACTCATTCGGCATGAAAATTTTTGAGTTCCAATCACAATTCCTTCAACTCCCGACGGAACTTCCAGCGATTCATTTTTAACATCTTCGCCGGCACGACCGAAAATTGCGTGTAACAATTTTTCTTCCGGCGTGAGTTCGGTTTTTGATTTTGGCGTTACTTTTCCGACCAAAATATCGCCGGGGCGGACATAAGTTCCAACCCGAACAATTCCGGTCTCATCGAGATTCCGCAACGCTTTTTCACCGACATTCGGAATATCGTCCGTAAATTCTTCACGTCCTAATTTCGTATCACGTATTTCCACATCGAACTCTTCAATATGAATGGACGTGTAGGTATCCTTTTTAACAAGGTCTTCGCTAATAATAATCGCATCTTCAAAGTTGAAACCGTCCCACGCCATAAACGCAACAAGAACGTTACGCCCAAGACAGAGTTCGCCGTGATACATACTCGCGCCGTCCGCAATAATTTGACCGGTTTTAATTTTTTCGTTTGGTTTAACAATCGGTACCTGATTCTGACAGGTTCGCTCATTAAGTCCGACAAATTTTCGCATCACATATTCATCTGTTCCGGTTCCGTAGTCAATGATAATGCGTTGCGAATCAATGTAACTCACTGTTCCTCCGCGTTTGGCGTGAATCAAAAGACTGGAGTTGAACGCGGCGCGTCCTTCCAATCCGGTAGCAACAAGCGGCGGTTCCGAGATCAAAAGCGGGACTGCCTGCCGCTGCATGTTCGAACCCATCAAAGCACGGTTCGCATCATCATGTTCGAGGAACGGAATCAAACCGGCTGAAACTCCAATCATTTGGCTTGGCGAAACATCAATATATTCGACTTCTTCAACGGGAACCGGATCATAATCGCCGCGATACCGAACAATAACCGTTTCGGAAATTTCATCGGGAATAATTTTTCCGTTTTCAATTTTGATGTCTGCCGGAGCGAGTTTTGCTTCGTGTTCTTCGTCTGCGCGAAGCCAATTGATTTTGTTGGTTAATTTTCCGTTTTCCAATTTTCGATACGGTGAAACGAGAAAACCGAACTCATCAACAGTTGCGTAAATACTGAGACTGGAGATGAGACCGATATTCGTACCTTCCGGCGTTTCAATCGGACAAATCCGACCATAATGTGAGGAGTGAACATCGCGTACATCAAAACCTGCTCGTTTTCGGTTCAAACCGCCGGGACCAAGAGCGGAAAGCCGGCGTTCATGCGTCAACATTGAAAGCGGATTCGTTTGGTCAACAACCTGCGAAAGTTCACCGCGACCAAAAAAGTATTCAATCGCCGCTGAGATACTTTTTTGATTGATCACTTGGCGCGGCGTGATTTCTTCGGTTCCGCGTGATGCGAGACGTTCCTGCACGGTTCGGCGAAGTTTGAGAAAACCTTTTCGTAACTCTTCGCCTGCCAACTCGTCAATGGTACGCAACCGCCGATTTCCGAGATGGTCAATATCATCAACTTCGGCAGTGCGGTCACCGCCCCAAAGCCGGTTCAGATATCGAACCGCTTCGACAATATCTTCCGGTTTGAGAGTCATTTCGTCCAACGGAATATCAATACCAAGCTTGCGGTTGATACGAAAACGTCCAACCCGACCAAGCCGATAACGGTTTGTGTCGAAAAATTTATCGTAAAACAATTCCCGCGCTTTATCCATTTGCGGCGGATTTCCCGGCCGGAGACGCATGTAAATTTTAGCCAACGCTTCTTCATGGGAACTGGTTTTATCTTCGGCAAGCGAATTGAGCAACAATTTATTTTTTTGTTCTTCAATTACTTCGATTTTCTTGATTCCTGATGCGATAATTTCCAGTGCTTTATTATCCGTAATGGCTTCACCGGTTTCGACGATCACCTGACCTGCTTTTTCGGAACCTTGCGGATAGACAATATCGCTCACCGCCACTTTCCCGCGAAACGGCGCCGTGTACACGCTCAAATCAATCGCCGGCGATTCCGCCTGCGATTCTTTGGCGGTTTCTTCGGCAACGATTGGTTTTTCAGTTACGGTTGGTTCTCCGGCTGCGGTTGGTATTTCGGTAACGGTTGATTCTCCGGTAACTTCAGGATTTTCCGCAACCGTTTCATTTTTAGCCGCTTTTTTTGTTTTTTTGGATTTGGACGGTTTGACTTGGGATGCGGGTTTAGGCAGTTTGGGAATACCGATTTTTTTAGTTTCGATTTTAATGATTTCCGTTTGATAAAACGCTTTCATTAACTGCGAATTGGTTCCGTATTTATCGGACATGGCGCGGAGAAACATCATAATCGGGAGTTTACTGCTCTGGTCGATTTTGGCGGAGATTGTTTCTTTGCGGGTCATATTCAATTCAATCCAACTGCCGCGTTCAGGAATCACACGGCAACTGAATGTTCGCCGGTCGCCGTCCATTTCTGAAACGAAATCAATACCGGGACTTCGGTGAAGTTGGCTAACGACAACACGTTCTGCGCCATTGATGATAAATTCACCGCCGCCAAGCATGATGGGAATGTCACCGAGATAGACATCTTCTTCGTGCGTACTTCCTTCTTTGACGAGGCGCAACCGGACTTTGAACGGTTTACCGTAAGTCAGACGCAGTTGCCGACATTCATCAGGTTCATAGCGTGGTTTTTCGAGTTCGTAATAGCGATATTCCAGACGAATCGTTTTATCAAACGTTTCAATTGGAAAAATTTCGCGTAAAACGGCTTCCAGTCCGACGTTTTCACGTTTAAGCGGCGGAACATCTTCTTGAAGAAATCGCCGATAACTCTGCGTCTGAAGGATCGTCAGATCGGGAATTTCATAAGTGGAATTCTGGGTGCCAAATTTGTGGACGTTTTTAAAATTGATACGGCGTTGTGAAGGTGTTGCCATAATTAGTTGTTGTCAAAAAAAAAGTTATTGAAAACTATAAAGATGTTAACAAAATTGGTGAAATATTTACAATATAATGAAATCCGAGTCTGGGGTATTTTACTCGGACAACTATTTTGTCGGGTTATTCACTTTGAAATTATAGTATTGGCAAAGTGTCCAAACCAAAATTAAACATGATATCGGCTTGTTTTATTCATTGGTAACCGGATGGAAGTCTGCAAACTTCCATGAAAAAAAGAGTTACGGAACAACAGTGTCCGTAAACCAGATTACTTTCACTCGGGAGGGGCATTGTTTTGCCTTTCATTTGTGTAATCTTTCAAGGAAATAAAGAAAAAAATTTCAGGAAACCGGATAATTATTATAATAGATCAAGTTTTCCTAAAAAGGGGGGACATCGCAAAAAAGATACCAGATCGAAAAAAAATAATACTTATGACCGATAACCGGTGATTTTTACAATAGTGGTTGTTCGAATCGCTTGTTATCGGTCATTGGCGGTCTATTTATTATTTAACGCTTTGACGTTATTTAATACTGACTTTGGCTCCATTATCTTCGAGTTCTTTTTTCAGTTTTTCGGCTTCTTCTTTGGAGACGCCGGTTTTAACCTTAGTTGGCGCACTTTCGACCAACGTTTTTGATTCTGCCAAACCTCCGCCTGTCGCGTTTTTGACAACCTTGATAACGGCAACTTTTTTATCTGCCGCAAAACTTTCAAGTACAACGTCAAATTCGGTTTTTTCTTCCGGTTTTTCCGCGCCGCTGCCGTCACCGCCACCGGCTGGAGCCGCCATAACCACCGCACCGCCCGAAGCCGGTTCAATACCGTGAACGTCTTTCAAATAATCGCTCAATTCTTTGGCATCTTTCAAGGTCAGACCGACAATTTTGTCGCCCAATTCTTTAATAGCCGCCGAAAATTCTCGTGTTTCACTCATGGAAATGTTTCCTTTCTCGTGTGTTGCGTTTTGGAAAACGCATAAAAAATGATGGTTAATCTTGTAATGGTTCAACTTAAAACGAATTATCGGATCTCACACAAATCCAATATCGCAACGATTCGAAAAAAGTTAAATTCATAGCAAGGAAATATTTATGTCAAAACGGACAACTTTCTGTTGCGTTTTTCAATGACTGTTTTTCGTAATAATATTTAGTAAAATTGTTTTTCAAAAATATTCGTCCCATTTGTTCCTAACATCTTTATAAGTAACTGTCTATTTTATCATCAATCCGTTTTCTCATCATTCCTGTACCAATTGCATTTGGTTTGAATGATTCTATTGTCTAATCCCGCAGGGATGACACTTTATTAACCGTATGCTT
>JAIROD010000332.1 GCA_031257725.1 Planctomycetaceae bacterium
CAGCAGAAGATGCAATGTTGTAGAAAAACAGATATGGGAGCATTGCGCCCGTCGTTTGAAATTCCAGATCGCTATTAAAATTTTATCCATTTTAACACACCACCCTGTGAACGCTAGGAAAAAAACGATACACTTGAAACAAAAAATAAGACCGCTTCCCTTTTCATTTGATGCTATGGAAAGGGGGAGAGAGCGGTCTTGGGGGGTGTTGCAATTGCGAGAAAAATTATAACACGAAAACTGATTTCTGTCAAAAAAAACGATACACTTTGAGTAGTGGAGAGGGGAGAGTTGACGGTAGAGAGTGCGGTGTGATCAGCGCGAGGGGGGGACAAATGGGGAAAAAAAACTTAGGGAATTAACAAAGCCTTTTGCCAACGTTGGCAGAGGTTTTTTTTATTTCTAAAAAAAAGATGTTAAAATAGGGAAAGAATCCCCCTTCTCCTATAGAGAGGAAAAAGGGGGCAATTTGTGAAGTTGAGAGCGGAGTATTCTGGAAAACGTCAGAGTTACTCCCTTCACACTACCGAACCCCGAACTTGAACCGGGATGCCCTTGCGGGCAGTCCTACTACAGTAACTTTACCAGAATTCACAACTTTACCAGAATTCGATTTGAATTATGGTAAAGTTGTAAATGATGATAAAATAACAACTTACAGCGCAACTTTACCAACTTTACCTGAATTCGCGGGTATCAGGAAAACACCCCAAAAATGAAAATAACGATAAAGGAAAAAGTCCCTCTCTCAGCTAAAAGACACTGAGAGAGGGCAATTTGTGAAGTTGACAGCGGAGTATTCTGGAAAACGTCAGAGTTACTCCCTTCACACTACCGAACCCCGGACTTGAACCGGGATGCCCTTGCGGGCGGTGGATTTTGAATCCACTGCGTCTGCCATTCCGCCAGTTCGGCTTATTAAGTCGCTAATTTTACACGAAAAAAAACTCCTGACAATATCCCGCCAGTCCATCAGTAAAAAAATATTTCACTCGATTTTAATTGATTTCCGTTGAATTTGGTCGAGATGTTTTTGGAAGTTGCTTGGTGTTAAGAAGTTGCCTGAATGAGCGATGTATTGACCATGAAAACACGGTCTTGAATAGACATTGTGTCAGGATCGTCAATCTCAAATGTTATCCCGCAATATTCAATGCCTTTCGTATAGGAAATATTGTAATTGGTTCCAAGAATCACAGAGGGAACCGTAATATTATTAATCATCCATGGCGTGTTGTAGAGTTTGGTTTTGAGTCCTCCGGCAATAATATTGGTGATCTCTCCCACTCCATCGACCACTTGCGCGTTAATCGTTGTGTATTCTTCCATCGAAAGACCGGAAACGGCAAGCGTGGCAACACGGTTAGGCATGGTCAGCGAAATAAATCCCGTACACTTGCCGCTTAACCCGATCATTCCCGTTACCGGCGCATCCGGTAAGTGAATCGGTATCTTGGTCACCCCAACAACACGCATCTTCAAATCACACATCTGAAGACAACTCTCCACCGATGTAATAATCGAATTGGTAATTAACGTGTTCACCGTTAATCCGTGAATCTCGGATATAGAATCTTGTGACATAATCGCTAAAAATAATGGTTAGAGTTGAATAAGGTACAGTAATTATATTTAATATCTCATGTTACACATTGGTTTGATTTAACGCCGTAGGCGTTTTATGTGAATAACCGCCGGTTTCAACTTAACAGGTAGGCAACCTTTCGCCGAAAGGTCGCAACGGTTGATCTGGTTTTCCCAGTTCCGTCCGCACACAGGGTCAAGTCGGCTATCGCCGACGCAACCTTTCGGCGAAAGGTTGCCTACCATCGAATAACCACTCTACTGAATAGATACGATTATTGATTATTTTCCGATTCTGGTTTTTTGCTTGATAATTTTATGACCGGTTACAGGCGGAAGGTTTTCGAGGAGTTTGGGATCAATTTCTTCAATTTGGATTGGTTGGTCAGGGATAAGTCGTTCAGCACCTTCAATAACCGTTTTAGCTCCGGCAACAAGAAGTATTTGACCTTCTTCCGTTTCCGGCTCCACCCCATACGTGTTAATACCTTCGGCAATAATTTTGACAGGAACCGGTTTCGCCATCAAGGTTGTCGAATCATCATCAGTCATTGTGGAATTATTGTTTTGGGTTGGCGGTTTCACGGCGACCCAAACGGTTGAGCCGTCCGGTTTAATTAGCACCGCATCTTTGGACACAACAATTTCTTCATTGGGATCGGTTATTGCCACCAGAGCGGTTGCACTCATTCCGACTTTTAACTCGCCATTTCGGTCTTCCAACCGAACAATCACCGGAAAACTGCGCGGCGCCATCAGATCATAAGGCACAATAGAATGTACCTTTCCGACCACTTTGATACCGAGTTCGTTAATAATAATCGGCATTTCATCACCGATTTTAATACGATTGATGTATTCTTCGACCACAGCCACGCGAGCGTCGATAAAACCGAGCGAAACGATTTCAGCGATTGAAGTTCCGGGTGCGAGAAGTTCACCGAGTCCGGTATCGCGTCGAATAATATAGCCGTCGAACGGGGCAAGAATGGTGGTACGTTTGAGTTTTTCTTTTGCTTCTTTGTTGGCGATGTTGGCTTTTTCGAGATTTTGCCGGAATTGTTCAACGAGGGTGCGTTGGTTATTCAGTTCGCTTTCCGAAACTGCACGGCTTAACGCCAAAGATTCAACTCGTTCTGATTCGGAGAGTTGAAAAGCGTATTGTTTTTCGAGGATTTTGATTTCGGCTTCGGTTTGGGCGATTGTTAATTCGAGCCAAGTTTTGTCGATTTGAGCGATCAGTGTTTCACCGCCTTTCACTTTCTGCCCCACTTCAATCGGCAACGTCACCACCAAACCGGACACTTCTGTGGAAATTCGGGCGAGTTGCACTTCGAGTAATTTTCCGTAAAAAGGACGAATGGTGTTGATCAATTCTTTTCGGGCGGTATCAACCCGAACAAGACTTGGAGGACGGGCGACGGTTTTTTTTTCCGGTTCATTGGGGTTGACGACTTGCTGCTGCGGCTGGTAAAACGCCAATACGTAATAACCAACCGATCCCGCACCAATCAAAAAACATGTTAGGGCAACGGAAAACAGTAAAACAATTGAGCGAGGTGTTGATGTGGACATAGTTGGCAAGAAACAGAGTAAAAAGGAAACGAGTAAAAGAGAACAATCCGGTGTGATTCAGACACCACCAATACGTGGTAATTATACTAAAATCATTTTCCCCAGACAAGAGGTTGTTTGTTAGGGGAGCGTTTGTTGGGCATCTCTCATCATTCAATTTTTTATTTTCTGCCCATTTGTTAACGACGGGGTTTACCCCGTGTTTTGGGGTTAAGTCTAACAACGCGGGGCAAGCCCACGCCGTTAACTTTTGGTACATTCTGAATGAGGCGAGATTCACTCTCCACTTCGCCGCGATTCACTAAAACGGAACGGTAGTTTTGTCGTCAACTGTTCCGAGTTTTGCCAGAATATCCACACTGATTGTTGTCGGCAGCCCGCGAACCGAACCATCGCCGATCAAAAAGTTACAGATATTGGTATGAGCCGATCCGAACGGAATACTGTTTACGTCGATGCTTGTATAAATTAGATTTTGAGGCACAATACCGGGTTTGTGTTCTGTTCCATCACTGCCTCGATAAAAATAGGCAACTCGCGCGGTGGTGATTGCACGCGATTCCGACAACAGCAGCATGGAACAATCAACTTGATTACGAATACTTGTATCCGAACTCCATATATTATCAACACATTTTCCAACCAGTTCTAAAGGGATATGCTTTTCACCAAAGAACACGATGTTACTCAAACCGTCGAGAAAATCGCTAAACTCATCTTGCGGCATCCATGTGTTTCCATCGTGATTTGTTAAATGAGCCATCCGAAACGGACCGCGTTGGGCGTTGTTGTTCACTATTCCGGCATAATTTGCCCCTGAATCAATTTCAGGTTTACCGATCCACTGCCAATGACTTGCTACTGTAGTGTTGAAAGCACTATTGAAAGCAATCACCAGCGCGTAGTCGGTTACAGGTCCGCTTACCATGTGTGTACCGGTAGTACTATCAGTTAGACCAGTAACGGGGTCTGCTGAAATGGCGACTCTTTTTCCACGACTGGGGCAAATGGTGATAGAAACAGAGGTATGTTCCTTCTGCTCTGCTTCGGTAAGACTTGCCCACCATGGCTGTGTAAACCAGACGTTAAATCCTTGTTTTCCGTCAAAACTGGCGTTGGCGTACCGCTCATAAAGAGCCTGTTGTTCCATGTGAGGATAGAGTAAGGGCCAAATACTTGCCCGTCTCCATCGCGTTTCGTCCCAACTGCCGGTGCTGCCGAATCCGGCTCCGATACAAGCCGGCGGCACGCCTTTTTTGGTATCGTGGAAGTTGTGAACCGCCAAACCGATTTGTTTGAGGTGGCTGGTACACTGCATTCGTCTTGCCGCTTCACGCGCCGCCTGAACCGCCAGCAACAGTAAAGCAATCAAAACGCCAATGATCGCAATCACCACCAATAACTCGACCAACGTAAAACCAAAGGGTTTCCATGTAATTTTCATAATAAT
>JAIROD010000395.1 GCA_031257725.1 Planctomycetaceae bacterium
CTACGGGACGCGGATCATTTTTGTTATACTGTTTTCTACCAAGATGTCGTCCCTAACGGGACGAAAATTGGCATTATTCTCCAATCACTGATGCCCCCAAAATTCTGAAATAATCAGAAAAAATAAACACGGATTGCCGTATGAACACAGAAAAGGACTTTAAGAACAACGGCAGCAAAAAGCCCATTTTACTCACCTTTTTGAAAACTCTACAACATGAAAATAACAAAAACTTCCATTTTTTCCATTCTTTTTCAGTCTGCGGTTTCACTGATACTTCTGGTTTTGACGGGATTGATTGTCGTCAGCCTGATGATTCCTAAGCCCGTTCCGAAAAATTCCGACCGCCATACGGTTGTGGACACCGTTGAGGCTGTTCCTATTGAACAACATCACGGCGGTATTGATTTCAAAATCGACGGCGAAGTCATTCCGTTTCGGCAACTCGACGTTGTACCGGAAATTGCCGGACGGGTTGTTTATAAATCAGATAATTGCCGGTTGGGACGTTCTGTTCAGTCGGGAGAAATTTTGTTGCGGATTGACCCGACAGATTATGCTCTTGAAGTCGAACAGTTGACCGAAGCCATCGAACAAGCCAAAGTGAATCTTTTGGAAAATACGGTGCAAACCGACAATACCAAAAAAGAACGGGAACTCGCCGCAAAACAACTCGAACTTCGTCAACGGGATTGGGAACGGAATCAGATTCTGGCTCAACGTAACGCCATTTCAGCAGCGGAATTGGATACGGCAACGGCTTCGTTGTTGAGTGCGGAGGAAACCATTCAGAAATTGAACAACCAAATTCTTATTTATGAAACGCAAAAGAATAAACTTGATGTTGCCCTTCGGAAAGAAGAAATCGCCCTCAAAACCGCCAAACTCAATCTGGAACGCACCGAAGTGAAAACGCCGATCAGCGGTGTTGTTACGTCGGACTCTTTTGAAGTCAATTCATTCGTTCAACGCGGAACAAGCGTTTCGAAAATTCTGGATACGTCGCAACTGGAAATTCAATGCAGTTTGTATATGAAACAAATTCAATGGATTTGGCGGCAAGCCGGAACGGAAAATAGCGGTTATGTCTTTCCGCCGACTCCGGCAACAATTTTGTACGAAATCGACGGCGAACAATGGGCATGGGAAGGAACTCTGCAAACACTGGACGGCGGCGGCATTAATAGTATAACGCGAATGGTTCCTTGCCGTGTGAAAGTCGATGATCCTCACTCTGTCCGCTCCGTCAACATTTCCGAAAATCGTACAAAAAATCCTCCCCCAACATTGTTTTCAGGAATGTATGTCTCTATTATTGTTCATTCCAAACCCGCCGTTTCGTTGTACCGGATTCCCGAAAAAGCGTTACTGCCCGGTAATACCATCTGGACGGCCACCAATGGAAAATTGCATCGGCATACTATCCGTGTTGCAACAACTGTTGCGGGCAACGTGTTGTTTTACGCCGATTCGGAAAAATTATCGCCGACCGATCTTGTTGTCGTTTCACCGCTCACCGCTCCGGTGGAAGGCGGAAATGTTCAGGTCATTAACACCGGAACAAAAAATGTCGCCCTAAAAAAATCTGCCGAATAGTTACGGATTTCAATCTGCTGCGGAAACAAATTCGTTTTGACAATAAATCCGCTTGCGAACACGATTTACGATTTACTCCTCACTATTAACAAAATTATGTTACACACAATTCTCCGATGGACGGTTTCGAATGCTCCGGCGATGAATGTTCTGATGATTGCGGTCATTGTTCTTGGAACATTCAGCGGTTTTCAACTGCGGCGTGAAACATTTCCCGAATTTGATATGGAAGAGATTCTTGTTTCCGTTCCTTATCCCGGCGCAACACCGGAAGAAGTTGAAAATGGAATTTGTCAAAAAATTGAAGAATCGCTTCAATCTCTCGAAGGTGTACGGAAAATAACCAGTTCCGCCAACGAAGGTTCCGGCGTGGTGCAAATTGAACTCCGAAGCAATGTCAAAAATATTGATCGTGTTCTCAATGAAGTGAAAGACGCGGTTGACCGTATTACGCCGCAACTTCCTGAAATGATTGAACAGCCGACAGTTCAACGGCTTAAAATGCAGGAAACGGTTATTTCTATCGGAGTTCTCGGTCCTGAAGACGATTCCGTCGAAGCGGCTCTCGCACTCCGTCAGGTTGCCGAAGATTTACGGGAAGAATTGTTACAATATCCGAAAATTTCAATGGTGAATCTTGTCGGAACCAAAGATTATCAAATTGATGTTGAAATTCCCGAAGAGACGCTTCGTTCTTATCATTTAACGCTTAATCAGGCGGCGGCGATTATTCGTGCGGAAAATATTCAAACGCCGGGCGGAACGATCCGTGCGCCGTCTCAGGAAATCAATGTCCGAACCGATAATCGGCGTTACGACGGTCAAGGAATCGGGGAATTGCCGTTCATCACCTCTCGCAGCGGTACGGTGATTAAGTTCAACGAAATTGCTCATATCCGTGACGAATTTATTGACGGTCCCGCACTGGCAACCGTTTATACTCCTCCTTCCTCCGGCATTCCCGACAATACCGATTCCATTCAAGGAAGGCATGTTATTGCTCTGGACGTTTTACGTAACACCAGTGAAGACCTGTTGGCGATGGTCGATAACGTTTATGATTTTGTGGCAAAAAAGAATCAGTCCGGTATGCTGCCGGAAGGTTATTCGCTCATTACTTGGGGAGATCGGTCGGTTGAAGTTCGCGGCAGACTCCAACTCCTTTTGGAAAACGGTCTTCTGGGACTGTTTATTGTTTTTATTTTACTGGCGTTATTTCTCGATCTGAAACTGGCATTTTGGGTTGCGTTGGGAATTCCGTTTTCCATTTGCGCAACCAGTCTTTTCTTTTACGGTAATTCCCTGACGCTCAATATGATATCAATGTTCGGAGTGATTATGGGACTTGGGATTGTCGTCGATGATTCCATTGTCGCCGGTGAAAATATTTATACGCATCGAAATAGGGGCAAGAGTTATTTTAATGCGGCGGTTGACGGTATTGCCGAAGTGTTTCCGGCAATTTTTGCATCCGTTATGACCACCGTTCTTGCCTTCTTGCCGTTGTTGTTCATGAGCGGAATGATGGGAAAAATAGTTTATCTCGTTCCTGTCGTACTCATTACAATGCTTCTCGCATCGCTTTGCGAATGTTTCGGTATTTTACCGTCTCATCTGGCGCATCGCGATAATCTGTTTCTCAAAATATTGCGCGGGTATTTGTACATTTTTTTGTGGCTGTTGTTTCCGCTCCGCCTGGCACGCAGTTACACACTCCGTGCGATGGATTTTACCGTTCAGAAAATTTATGCGCCGTCGATAAAATGGGTATTGCGGAATCGCGGTATTTTCATCACCGGCTGTTTGTGTACGCTTGCGGTTGCCGTTGCCATCGTTTTATCAGGAAGATTGCCGTTTGTCTTTTTTCCGAAAATGGACGGCAACGATATTATGGTTACGCTAACATTTCCCAACGGAACGCCTGCTGAAGTGACCGAGCAATGGACACAGCATCTGGAACGTTCATTTTGGAAAGCGGCCAAAGAGTACGAAAAAGCGGGAACACCGGTGGCGACTCGTTCCGCCCGTGTGGTTGGAACATCGCTGAATGCACGCGGTGTCAATCTTGCGGGAGCGTCCGGCGGCGGAACCTCTTATCAAGGCAGCGTTCAAGTGGAACTTCTCAGCGGCGATCAACGGAAAATCAGCAGTATGGAGATTGCCGACCGATGGCGTAAAGAAGCCGGTCCCGTTCCGGGTGCCGATCAACTGACTTTTGAAACGCAAATGTTCGGTCCGCCCGGCGGCGCGATTGAGTTTCTTCTTGTTGCAAAATCAAGCGAATCGGCAATACTGGAAAAAGCGGTTGAAGAATGTAAAGTATATCTTGCCGGATTGGAGGGAACGCAGGATATTACGGACAGCGATATGCCGGGCAAGTATGAGTTCCGGCTAAAAATCAAAGAAAAAGCGATGGCAATGGGGTTACATCCCGAAGATTTGGCGTCCGTAATTCGCGCAACCTATTACGGTGCCGAAGTCCAACGTCTTCAACGCGGTCGGCATGAGGTGAAGGTAATGGTTTGCTATCCGCGTGAAGACCGGCGTTCACTCGGCGATTTTAACGAAATCCGAATCCGCACGGCAACCGGCGAGTATCCGATTACGGAATTGGCGGATATTGAAGTTGTTCGGGGTTACACGACTATCACCCGACGCAATCAACAGCGGTCAATTACGGTGTCTGCCGATGTTGATGAAAATCGGGGCAATGCCCAAAAAATTATTGCGCTGCTGAATACGGAATTTTTACCGCAGTTGAAACAAAAATATCCCGGAATCAATGTGATTTGGGGCGGGCATGAGGAAGAACTTGCGGAATCGGCAAACAGTTTAATAGTTGGTTTTGTGGCGGCGATATGCGCGATGTTTATTTTGCTGACGATGCAATTCCGTTCTTACCTGCAACCGTTGATTATTCTGGCGATTATTCCGTTTGGTCTGGTTGGTGCTGTTGCGGCTCATCTGTTGTTTGGACGACCGCTTTCCTTTGTGAGTTTGTTTGGTCTTGTGGCGTTAAGCGGAATTATTATCAACGATTCGATTGTCATGATTGATTTCATCAACCAAAAAGTTCGCAACGGGACACCGCTTTGGGAAACATTGATTATTGTCGGACAAAACCGGTTTCGTCCCATTGTACTCACTTCGGTAACAACGATTGGCGGATTATTACCGATGGTGTTGGAAACTTCCTTTCAGGCGCAAATGATGATTCCGATGGCGTTAAGTCTGGCGGGCGGTATTGCGTTTGCGCTGATTCTCGTGCTGTATTTTGTGCCGGTGCTGTATTCCTTCTACACCGATTTCGTAACCGTTCACGTACCCAATAATCAATAAAACACGGCAAACACCAGCAACGCCCTGAAAGGGCAGTTGGTTAATTGAGAGTTGAACATGGATTGTTGAGGGGAATGATGGACATGTGGGGCGTATAATCCGCGTCTGAACTATGATTTTAATGATTAAATGAAGACGATGATTAAGAAAATCATAGTCAATCACAAAATCAAATAAATCACAGTTCAAGCCCCTTTTGCAACTCTCTCTGCTAATCTATTGCCCTTACAGGGCGAAGGATTGACCGGCAACCCTAACGGAAGAGTTTTATTCGTTTTCTGAGACGATTTTTATTAAATGATTGATGTTGAGAGGCCAAAGCCGGATACCGCTGTTTGCCGGATTTTTTTGATTGGTGTAACTAAAAACCAGCCAGCGGTTATCCGGTGTTAAACCGATTTTTGAAATCGGAAGCATTCGATTGCGAAGCAGCACGGAATGCCGTTCATCAATGGTTCCATCAATATTTCTTATTCGCAGACTACTGTCTCCGCCGAGAGAAATCAGTTTTTTGCCATCCGGTGAAAGAGCAAGTTCCCGAATAACTCCCTGATTACTCTGCAACACCAACGGTTCACGCTCCACCGCCGTTTTAATATCGTTTCGATCAAGACGCCAAATCCGAATCGTTTTATCGTAACTTCCTGAAAATAACCGTGTTCCCGATTGATCAACCGCCAATGAACTAATCCAACCAAGATGCCCCTCCAAGACCGCCGAATCCGGTACCAACTTGGAACCGGTTAAATTCCAAAGACGAACCGTATTATCACGGCTTCCCGTCGCAACCCAACTGCCGTTCGGTGCAAACGCAATCGCCGTAATATCCAAATGATGACCGCGAAGAACCAACGGAATATTATTGGTCTTGCCCTCCCGAAGATCATAAATTAATGTTGTCGAATCTTTACCGCCAACCGCCAGTTTTCCCGAATCACCGCTAAACCGAATCAGCCGAATCTCTTGTTTATGTCCTCTCAAAACAATCGGCGGAGGAATAAAACCGTTTTGAATTTGCCGTAAATCCCAAAGCCAAACAGCATTCGGTTCAGAAAGCATTGTAACCGTTTCCGAATCCGTTATAGTTTTCGGTAACTGCTTTTCAGACTGAGCCGCCGAATATTCCGAAAGGAACGAGACTTGAATATTTTTCCGTGACAAAAACGGTTGCTCTCCCAAGGTTGACTGATCCATAATTTTGAACGATAATTCATTGACCGGTCGTTCATTAGCCGGTTTTTCGTCAGCGGATATCGGACGCGAGATCATCGGGTTCGCTGAAACCATTTTCGGCAACGGTATTGTTGAATGTAACCGGACAATTCGGCTGCGAGGAAGCGGTTCGTTTAGGTTGCAAAAATAATTTTCGTTTCCTCCAAAAGCGGTTTCGATTTGAACGGCGGATCCGACAGAATCAACATATCGGTTGTTTCGGACAATCTCATAGGAAGAACGCGCCGCTCCGCCAAACGCCGCCAGCCAACAACCATCCGGCGAAATTTGTAAATCGCGTAACCCAATCACTTTTTCTTTCAACATCACCGGAGTTTCCGCCGGATTCGGGCGTGCCATATCCCAAATCATCACGGTTCCATCTGTTCGACCGCCAATAATCAAACGTAAATCCGGCGAAAAAAGCAATTTAACGTAGGGAATCCCGCCGGAATCGAGTTGAACTCCGCTGCGGTTATTTTGGTCACGGAAAAGATCCCATATCCAAACAGAATTGTCCTGACATTGCGTCAATAGCCAATGACTGTCAGAGCTGATGGACATGTTTTCAACCGACGGCATATTGATGAGAAACATTTTGCCCCAACTCAATGAAGCATGAGCCTGACCAAGTATCCAATAGGCTGCCGAAGGAATTGACCGTCCAAGTTCTTCAAAGGTTTTGACCGAAGATAAAATATCCTTCAAACTTTGTTCTGGAGCGGAAATAAGCGACGTTACCGAATCCTCCAGCAACGCCTCCGCAGCCGCAATCCGAATCACTTCGGGTAACGATTTATCGGTAGCGTTTTCTTTTTTCAACGCAACTTTGACCGCACCCGCAGAGTTTATCGGCGGCGCAATCTCGTGTGCCCCTATCTCCGGCTTAACTGTTTTAGATTCCGCTGTTTCTAAATTAATTGTTTCCGAATTAATCGTTTCAAATTTGTCTTTTTCTGATTTATCTTTTTCAGGTTTGTCTTTTTCATTTTGAACCGTTGCATTTTGAACCGTTGCATTTTTGGTCGGCAATTTGGTTGTTACCGGTTCTGTTGTTGCAACTTCTTTTATTGTTATGTTTGAAGGAGATGACGGTTGAATTGCCGAATGATTTTCACCTCGCTTTGTTTGTGATAATTTATTCGATACCGTATTCTCTTTCAATTTTGGAGATTGCGGAATATTCGTTGCGGAAGGAGTCGTTTCCTTCGCTAAATCGGGAACTGCCTGCTCTGACTTTACCGTTGTTGATGTTGAAACAGTTACTGTAGCCGGCAATGACGGCTGTAAATTCGTACTTTTATCGACTGCAATCTGAGCCGGCGAATTATCTGCTTGGGCGGTTTTTTCGTTGTTTGTCAGAATAAAAAGGACAGAACCAAACAACACGATTATTTGAATGCAAACGGTCAGCAACAAAGTAATCCATTGTTGGTAATCATGATCATGATTATGATCGGATGCTTTCGTAACCGTACAAGAATGTTGTCGGCGAGTACAACCGCCGCCGCCAAGTTTCATTCGCGGACAATTTTTGGCACGGCATTTCAGTAACTCGGTTTCGTCCAAATTGGCGGCAGATATTTGCGATAACGTTACTCTGCTTTGGGTATCAATTTTCGGTGAATTTGTTTGCGGCGAATTGACCGGAAGATGTTCAGTGCATGAAACGCGCAGACAATGAGTTAACAGATTTTCACCGCCGCAAGCCGGACAGCTTACTTTGGTGGAATGTTCCGATGCGGCAAACTTGAACGCAAATCCGCAACATTCGCATTGAATTAGTCTGGTTGTTTGCGCATCGATCATGAAATCCTGGTAGCCCGTTTGCCGGAAATTTGTAATATTTATTTTGTAAGCATTGATCGCGGTGACTACTGAAATGACTATTTGTAATATTTCAGCGGAATTTTCGTTTGGTTATTAACAATGAACACAAAGAGTTAAGAAACGAAAATAGAATTTTAAAGTGTGAGGAATATAATTACATTTTTTTGTTCCGTTCTTATCCGGTATGTCGAAAACGTACTGTTTGATTATTTTGTTTGGGAAATGCTAACGTTATTGGAATGGATTCTTCCGGCGGTCGATGCGTGGTCAGGAATTTTTCGAGGTCAGTTCCCACTGTTGCAAATAATTCCGACCAGGATTGACCGATTGCCTGACGGTAAACGCGGAAGGTTGGATACCAAAGGCAATGTTCACGGCTGAGATTCCAACGCCAATCCGCTTTCGCCGGAAGAATCAGCCATGTTTTGACTCCGAGTGCGCCCGCCAGATTGGCGGTATAACCCGGCGGTGTAACAACAAGATCCAACGCCGTAACCAACGCCGCCATTTCGTCGAGATCATATTGAAACGCTTCGGGATACAAATGAATCTGTAACGAAACATTACGGCGATATTGTTCGATTTCTTTTTGTTTGGAACCGTGTTGCAAACAAACCCAGGCGGCATCCGCCTGATGACGAAGCATTAAATTGCGCAACTCAAACATTGGCAAGGCGGTTTGACGTTCGGTTTCCGCCGTCCAACTGCCTTGCCAGAGAACGCCGATTTTTGCAACTCCGCCGATTTCCGAAAGACGGTTTGACCATTTTGTGATACGTTCCCGATCAGGAACAAGATAGGCTTTACGAATCGGAAAATCTTCTTTTCGGCGACGAAAATAACGCGGCAAACTGCCAAACGCAATTTGTTCATCCAACGAGAGTTTCCAGCAATTCGTGTTCGGGTTAACCGTTTCCGTTGTTAGCGGAACAACGGTTGCACGCGGAAATGACCGGCGAAACAGGGAATGTAACGACGACTCGCATTCAATAACACAATGCCCGACACTGTTAATCAAATCCGGCAAACAGGACGCAAACATAATTTCCGCCGCAATTCCTTCTTCCGAATAAGCCAGAACGGTTTTTTGTTCATTATTGTTATCAATATTATTGTTA
Source organism: Planctomycetaceae bacterium (assembly GCA_031257725.1). Taxonomy (GTDB): domain Bacteria; phylum Planctomycetota; class Planctomycetia; order Pirellulales; family Thermoguttaceae; genus WRKP01. Next base: position 9,096 of record JAIROD010000395.1, read on the forward strand.
TCAATACCGTTTTTATCAATATTGTTTTTATTATTAATTCCGTTCCAATTTGGCAAGAGGTGGCGTTCCCAAGTTCCAAACGTTCCGGCGAGTCGAAATTCCATTGCGTCCCAGCCGTTTTCAAAATCACCCAGTGCGAGGAGTGATTGACCGCAACCGTAAATCGCCTGAGGCCATTCCATACCAACAGGAAACATTCGTTGATAATACGGGATGGATTCTTCAAAGCGTTCTTCTTTTCGGAGTGATTCTGCGAGAAAAAAATTGGTTTCCGGCGATGCCGGATCAAGCCGAACCGCTTCGGTCAATACTGAAATTGCTTCGGGATGGCGATTATGAAGCGTGTAAAGATAGCCAAGCGTCAACCACGCTGAGGCGTTTTCTGGTTGTAGTACGGTCAAATTTTTGAAACATGCAATGGCGTTTTCCGATTGGTCGAGTTCAAAATAAAGTTGACCGAGATTCAAAATGAGGTCAGGATTATTCGGGTTGATGTTGCGTGATTCACAAAAGGCGTTGATTGCTTCGCGGCTATGTCCCATAGCGCGATAAGCCAATCCGAGATGAAATTGCAAAACGGCGGAGGATTGAATGGTATTGGAATGGTTGAACGCTTGAAGTTGGTGGAGTGCTTCCAGAAAAAATTCAACACCTTCAGCAGGTTGCCCATTTTGACACCGCAAAACACCTAATCCATCCAGTGCATACAGATTACCCGAATCACCGCGTAGAACATCTTGATAAAGTTCTTCAGCTTTAGCGGAATCACCTGAAATTAAGGCGGTTTGTGCTATTTTGAGTTTTTCGTCTTGAGTCATCGTTTCATTCCTTGAAACTCGTTATGATATGAAAAGAGAATCGGGAGTCTCTATTTTCTTTTACTGTTATCGTCAATACATCCGCGAAAATTGATACAATCCGCAAAAATTAAAGCAAAACCTCCTTTTTTAAGCAATCCAATTTGACCATTTTATCTAAATTGATATTCAGACTTTACCGCAAGTTAACGGCGTGGGCTTGCCCCGCGTTGTTCGACTTATACTATAAACGGTAACCAAAGGGTCTTTTCTAGGAACGCGGGCATCTCGCCCGCAACAATAAAATAACGTTCCGTCGTTCTAGCCCGGATATTTCATCTTCCGTGCGATATTGCAACGTTAATTATTGGGGAGTGAATATGGACAGATTAAGTAAGATGGGCAAGAATTTTGGCGGCAATTTTGAGTTGATTTTTGTTGTCAGCGCATACACCCCCTT
>JAIROD010000417.1 GCA_031257725.1 Planctomycetaceae bacterium
CTCGTCATAAGCAGTTTGTTGCTCTACGTAAGGATAGAGCAATACAAACACCGCCGCACGACGATAGTCGTTTACAAGAGCCGGAACAATTCCGTTTCTTGTATCGTGAAAGTTGTGAATGCCCAATCCGATTTGTTTGAGGTGGTTTGAGCATTGCATTCTTCGCGCCGCTTCCCGCGCAGCCTGAACCGCCGGTAACAGAAGAGCGATTAACACGCCGATAATCGCAATCACCACAAGAAGTTCGACCAATGTAAAGCCGAACGGTGAAGAACGTAAAAGAGTTGAGAATTTTGCAGGAAAATGTCGGAAAACCGGACACTTTCCGCTCTCCTTTCTTAACTTTCCTCTACATACTGCCCCCCCCCCCCTGTCTTGTCCATTTTAACATTTGGCATTTTTCAAAGAAAAACACCAAAATCCCAACCAAACACATCACTACATTTTTCATTGTCAATCTCCTTATTTTATAAGGTTCCATTGAAATAACCGCGAAACATTGCCGAAAAACAACACGGCAAGAAAAAAATGTCTCACAATTGAATGAGTTTCACAGTTTACATGGAACCGAATAAATTGTCAACAGGTTTTTTCTTGTTGAAGGAATTTCAGGCAAATAATCAACCATTAGGCAATGTTTTTGTCAAAACATTGCCTAGTGTTCACATGAATAATTCAGTCATGTGGGCGAGACACCCGCGTCCCTGCAACATTTTATTTTTTCAATCGGATTTCGTACAGTGAATATCCGACACGACGAACAGCATCAATTGTTTCGGGATACGGTGTGTCGGTAATACTTAACAAACCGATCTGATAATTTTCACCGTCACCACGACCAGTTGTTGCCTGATCACCGTACTGAAACCAATGAGTTCCAATAATCTGCGGATGTTCCAGTGCCGAGCGCACATAATGTTCATAAGATTCCGCCCGTTTTTCCTGTGATTCTGTCGAAACCAGCCCTGTGTGAAACATGCCGCGATCCAACGCGCCAAAATGAAATTCGCCGATAATAACCGGTTTGTCAATTCCTTCCGGTAACTTAAATCCCTTCAAATCCCGCTGATATTTATTGAAACTAATCACATCGCAATATTCCGCAGAAACCCGAATCGCCGTCTCATTGACCCACGCAAAACGACAACCAAAATATAACTTGTTCGGAGCAACTTTTTTCAATGCATCACGAATTGTTTTGAAATATTTGTCGCAAATTTGTTTGTGAAAAGCGTCGAGGTCTTCTTTGGCTTTTGTTTCGTCCGGTTTGTCGGTTGAATTTAAAAGGGCATTCCAATCGGCATAATTGGTTCCCCAAACATGATTCAGTTTGTTAACATCATTGTATTTCGTTTTCAACTCGTTGAGAAAAACAACTTTTGCCGGTTGATCCGGCGGCGACGTGATTGTTCCAATGGCTAATGATCGTTCACCGCCCCAACTAATTTCATTGTCAACAAAATATCCTAAACACCAAGGATCCTCGGCGGTTGTTGCGGCGAGTTTTTCGGTGTTTTTTGCAACAGATTCTTCAAATTCTTTTGAGAATGGATCGGGAAATTTACCCCAATAACCGCCGCTGCCTGCAATCGGTTTACCACCGCTACCCATATTGGCGGTGTAAGGTGTTTTTCGCAGATTGTAAATTTTTGAATCCGACCAGTTGGCAATCGTGTTCATTCCCCAACTTTTAAGACGTTGATGAGTCAGTTCGGCAAATGTTTTTTGCCGGTCTTCTCCATATTTCCGTATCAAATTGGATTGTGTAAAATTAAAAGTGGTGTAAACACCTCGTCCTTCGTAATAATTGTGCGGAGCCCACGAGCCTTTTCCATAACAAGATTTGAATTTCGGATGTTCTTTTTCAGGGAGTTCGGCAAAATAAAATTCACGGTCAGTAATAGGTGTGTGACCGTTGCTTCCGTTCACACAATCGGTTCCGTGTGACCAGAACAGAAAACCATCAGGATCAACAAACCACCAAAGATCGTTAATGTTAGCAACACGAAAATGTCCGGTTGCGGCTTGTTTCGGTGCGGCAGTAAAACCTCCATAGTTGCTGCGATTATTAGCGCCGGAATGTTTCGCTAAATCCTCCGCTTCAAGAGCAATGTTTTTCTTCAAGTCATCCTCAGAATGAACTTTACCAGACCAGTCTTCATGCTTAAACTGACCAAAACGGTCAATCATTGGAAAAAATTCATCGGGTGTCATTTTCGACCAATGTAATTGTTGCGGTTTTTTGTGAGCGGCAGCAACAATTTTGCGGATACTCCATTTTGTTTCACGATCAGGACGATTGAGAAAAAGTGTTAATCCGATAACCGCGTCTTTATGGAAATCAGGCTTGGTATCCGTTCCTGAAATTTTGGCACCGCCGGGCGCACCACGCATTCCAAACAGTTTGTCCTTCAACTGCAACGGAATGAGCGGCGGTAGAATAATTTTGTACTGTTTTATTTCTCCCGATTCAACGGTAACTGAATTGGTGTAAGAACCGCGCATTGTTTTGAAATCAATTTCCGGCGAATCCACCCGACAGTGTAAAGTAATTGGTTGATCACCAAAATTGACGGCTTCAATAATGAGATGATCACAATGGGCAAGATTCCAATTCTGCTTACCCATATTGAAACCGGGCCACTGTCCCGACTTTTTTGTTTCAACCAAAATAGAATCGCCCTGAATACTCAGTTTCGACGATTGACGGTTCAATGTTTTGAGTAATGTTTCCGCTTCCGGTTTGGAAGCATCAAGTAAAACAACATCCTCTGCCGTAACAAACGGTATCGTGAAAAACACGAACAATAAAATGGGGGTTAATAATCTCATGGAATTACTCCTTGTTAAAAATGTTTTAATTTGCAAAAAAAAATTGTAACTATTCAGTAGCGATCCTATTATTTATCATCAGGTCAATAACTTTTATATGTAAAAATGAAAAAAATTACTCAAAATAAAATTTATGTATTTAATATTCATAATATTATGTTCCATATCAATGTTTTCCCCACTTGATGTCAAAATTACAATAAATGATAAAGATATAGATCGAAATAGTGTAGCTATTTTGCCAATTGTCATTGTTTATGGAGGCAACCGAAAACCAATCAGAGATTTAGGATTACAAGGAAAAATACTATCCAAAGATTATGTACCATACGGAATAAACAGTGTTGTACTGTGTTACCTACGATATGTTATTGTATTTTTTATATGAGTCAATAATATTCAAACAAAAAATCAGAATGATGCAAAAAATTTTTGAAATATACCAAGAAGAAATTAATGGCGAACTATGTGATTTTGTCAAAATTTATGTTACATGGGAAAATCGGATTTTTTCTTTAATTGATTTACTCAAAATCTGGGAAATCCCATTTGCCAAGTATTCTTATAAACCAGGTGACTATCATTGGGTAACACCTAAGTGGTTGTATGATGAATTAATGGTTGCGCCTATCTCTTTTCCTTATCGTACGGTATTAGAATGTACATGCCTTATTCCTGGGTGTTGGCCCTTTCAGGTAATTGCAGAGGAAACAGACGATCAGGTTCTGTGGAAAAAATTTCTTCAACCACATCGTGGTAAAAATTCGTATGCGAATGAATTTTGGGATTATTCGCGATATCCTCCTCTCGTTTTTAATAAACAGCAATATTATGAAGAATTACAACCAAT
>JAIROD010000443.1 GCA_031257725.1 Planctomycetaceae bacterium
TAAAAGCCCTTCGGCGAAACATGGTCTGCCTTCCTCGACTGAATCGTTACTTCAATTTTTTTATTTTTTGTCCGGTTAGGAACGCAATCTTGGTAGAAAACTCCTGAATTTTTTGGCGAGGTCAAGAATGACCCATGCAGCAAGAATGGAAAAACAGATCATTGCCGGAACTCGGTAACGAATGGAACTAACAAAAATAATATGCAACCCTGTAATATAAACCGCCGGAATCCAAAGCAACCGAACTGAAAAATCATGAAACAGCGACCGAATCGCTCCAATCAAACCAAGTATCAAAACCGGACAATACGTACAAAAAACCGCTGTTGTTACTATAGAATTGGAAAGCGACTCTTCGTTTGGACGGAAATTCCAGAGTCGAAAAAATTTCGTTCTTGCCAGTTTCCAAGCAAGATCAGGATGTTTCCACGCCCACTTGACCGCAGCCTGACGCATTTTTTGGTTGAGCCGATATTCTAACGTGTTGTCTGTTGCACCGCCGGAAAGACTGATTTCGGCATTACGAAATTCTTCTACAAAATCCATATCACTGGCTCCGGTCGCCTGCGGATTCAGTCCGTCGTAGAGACCGGAACCAACTTGTAAGGTTGTTGAAACAAAATTTCCCGAAACGTAATAATTACGAACCCACCAAGGAATCAGGCAAAGTAGGCAGACAACAAAAAGGACAACACCGGATTTGAGAACGGGGTTATAATTTTGAAACGAAAGGAACATTCCAAGAATAACGGCAAATGGAATAAAGTAAAGCCAACTGGGACGGCAATAAATCGCCATTGCCGCAAAAAGACCGGACAAAAGAAGTGAACGCCAATTTGTTGCAGGAAATGATTTAAACGCTTTGATCCAGTACCCAATATGTAAAACCAAAAAAAGACAAAACGGAGCCTCACTCAGAACAAGAACACTCATCATAATATTGAGCGGATCAATTGCTGTAATCCATCCGGCAATCAATGCCAGAACCGAATCATGAAAAAGAATCCACGCAAGCCATGCAACCGCTAAAACCGTTAATGTTCCAATAACAACATTTTCAAAACGTGCGGTGCGTATCGACGGGTTGTCGCCGAAAATAAGAAACAACGGCGACAGAAGCACCGGATAACCCGGCATTCGGTGAATTGCCTGACCGCCATAATGATAGGGTTTGCCGGACGCAATCGTTTGTCCTAATTTCCAGTAGGTATCGCTGTCGCCGAAATAAAATTTTTCCGCACCCACACGGTATTCCCAGTAACCGGCAGCACCCAACCGAAGTAACAAGGCAACAAAAAAAAGGAATAACCATGAACGATAGCGTTTCATAAAAAAGCCGGAGTTTTCTGAAGGTTTGTTTATCTATTCCTTACACTTGAACATTCGATTCTCATTTTTTGATACTATTTCAGTGTAATTTTGTTTGGTTGTTAACGACACGGTTTACCCCGTCTTGTACAATCGTAATTGTCTCTTTTGTTTTAACATTTTTAACACGAAATACACGAAATACACGAAAGATTTCTGTTGTCATTTTCGTATAATTTTTGTGTGTTTCGTGCATTTCGTGTTTAAATATAGACAGTTACACGTAGAGACGCAATGCATTGCGTCTCTACGTATCGTTCTGAATCCGAGTGTTTTTCGCAACCGATTTAGGATTCCGTTTCATGTCCATACACTTCGGCAGTGTAACGGAAAATTGCCAAGAACCCCCAGAGAATATTCATGATAATAAACATTCCAAGAAAAAAAGTTGCGTTACTCACTGCTCCGCCGCCGTAAGAATGTATGCTGCCCTTGAAAACAAAATTGATACCATACCACGTCATGATCACCGCAATCGACGCAAACAACGCCCCAATCATTACGCCAATTCGACCATAAAATCGGGCAATCCGGCTATGTAACACAATCACGTAGAAAAAGATCGTAATCAACGCCCAAACCTCTTTCGGATCCCAACTCCAAAATCGTCCCCACGAATAATCAGCCCAACGCGCCCCAAGAACCGTGCCGAGAATCAGTAACACCAACGCCGATTGTAACAACCGATGAATAATCGGAGCAAACATATCACAAATTACCGGAAGACGAACTCGTGAAGTTTGGGCGGAAATTGTTACCGGTAACGGTTTGGCAGACGATTGGGCAGATGGTTGAATGGACGGTTCGGACGGTTTTGATGGTTCATAACGTTTTGACGATTCTGATTGTTTTGACGGTTCTGATGAAATGTCTGTGTAACGGTAACGTCCGAAAATGGCATCGCCAAGTCCGACTACCGCCATTCCCCAAGCAACCAACGCCGCCGCATAACTCACCACAATCGCAATCACATGAACGGTAAGCCAGAAATTACTACGCAATAACGCAACAATCGGTTTAATATCCGGATTAAATTCCGCCGTGTTAAAATAAGAAGCAAGCCCCGCCAATAACGTAATCGACGCAGCAACAATCACAAACAATTTTCTGTTCAAAATCTGATTGCGGGCGGAAGATAACCAAAGATTACCGCTGCGGTCTGTGTTGCCCAGCGCAACCGTTTCACCCTGAAAAACCGAATGGATCGCACTTTGTCCGGTTGTTGACGACGATAAAGGGATGTTTTCCGTGCGAGAAACTATTCCAAGTTCCGCCGCAATTCGTGAAGGACGACATAAAAAAATCGGAACTAAAATTGCCGTTAAAATCAGTTGCGGAACAAACCAAAGAATCAACGCAATACTCGCAATAACAACAAGCCAGTCAATAAAATCGTTCATTTTCAGTAACTCTAATATTGCCGCAACCATTCCGTGTTCCTGAACGCAGGCTCCGTAGGAAATTTGAACCACAAAAAGAAACGTCAAAAAGGTCAACGCCAAACGCGGAACAAACAGGAATAATTGCCACACTAATGTTGTTTGGTTCAACTGCTCACGGGTCGAAGCCGCCGGCAATTCCTGCGGTTTCATACCAATCGGCATTCCGCCGGGAAGCCCAAAATCAGATGCCGCCTGTTGAAAAACAGAATTTTGTCCGGAATCCGATTTTGGTTCACTACGTTGAAAAATAGAGGAAAACCGCCGCCAATCAGGGAATGACGAAGAACGCCATGCCAGTTGAATGACCGGATGAATCAACGGATACAACGAATACCAAAGCCCAAATAATGAAGCGGAAAATGCCATCAAAACAATCGTTTCATACATATTCGTAATCGGCGCCCAACCGGTAATCCATGCCCGAAGAACTCCGCCGATCAATGTAATAAAAATCGAAAGTCCCAACAACATAATCCCCAACCAGAACAAATATTCTTCCGCCGATTGGGTACGATTCCATTCCGGCGTTAAAATGATTTTCTCCGATATTGCCGAGTGTTCCGGCGAGTTTTTCGGTAACACGGAATCGTCAATCATTTCACGACGGATTTTTCCTAAAAATAACGAAATTCCGGTAAATAGAATCGCTCCGGCGGCAAAAATCCACATCCAAAAAAACGGAGCAAGTTGTTGGTAACGATATTCCGTATTCAACGCACCGCGCGGCGGATAAGACGTTTTACGAAAATATTCACTCGCCAACGCATTGTCCTTATCCGCCAATTGTTCCCGAAGACCTTCCGCACGATCAGCGGAATTTCGTAACGATTCCTGAATAACCGCCGCCGCCTCGTTAATACTCCGGCTCCGGCCTCCCGCCGAGTAAGCCGTCATAAGACTGATAAAATCAGTACGAATCCGACCAATAAAATCACCCGCAGCCGGTTGTGCCGCCGAAGAACGTGTTTGCGATAGAAAAAAATAAGGCGATTCGTTTTCAGTAAACAATTCCTTTTCCCATTGTTTTTCTTGCGTTATTTCTTCCTGTTCTTCTTTTGTTTTTTCCTCCGATTTTTCCTCCGGCGTTGTTGCTGTTTCAAGATCAAGTATTCCGTTACCGGCAATTTCTTTACCGGACGTTTCCGTATCAGAAACAGACGTTTTGACCTCTTCTATACTCTTTCGACTATCCGCCAATTCCGCACTGATATTTTGAAGAACCGATAATTCTTCCAATATGGATTCCGGTATCGGAATTGATGACGGGGTTGTTTCCCGATGAAAATCAGGATCAAAAAATCGGCGGATAAAATCGTCGCCGCCAAAAAGAACCATTTGCATTGTTCCCCAAGGTTGAACCGACGGCGAAACATTCGACGCATCTCCCAACGCCGACAACGCCGCAACCGGAAGAACACGCAACGAATATCCGTTATCATAAAGAGCTAAATAAGCCGTCTCAATATCACGACGAAGCGTTTTAACCGCGTAATAATAATTCAGTACAATCCGCTTCATCACCTCTTTGTTCCGCTCTTTGTTGTCCGGTGAATGGAATAAGGGGAGTAAAACAGCGATCTCCGTACTATTATCATTACCGCTATTGTTGTTAATATTATTGTTAATATTATTGTTCTTGTCGCTATTACTATTATCGGTACGGTTTGCGTTTTGAGTAGGATGTTGGAAAATACCCTCCGGATAAACACTTTCCATCAACAGCAGACTTTCTTCAACATTCTCATCAATCATTTTGAGAAGAATTTCAAAATGTTTTTCAACCGCTTTGAGATTCGGAGGAACCATTTCTCCATACTCATTGAGACGATCAAATGCTCCGGTTAAAAGACGGATATTTCGTACAATTTCATGCCAACGTTGAGTGGTGGGATGAAGTTTTTGTTCCAATTCATTTTCCAGACCGGGGATATTGGGTTTAATAGACTGCCGTGCCGGAACCTCGCCAAGTTCCAGCAAATGTCCCCACGATTCCAACGCAAAAGTGTACGAAGAATGTTGACCCGACGAAAAATCAATCGTTTGTTGCAAAATATCAATCATTCGGGTTGGACGTAATCGTTGCGGATGAAAGGTCAGCTCCTGATAAACCGCCATCGCGGAAGCAATTTGTTCCGTAATCTGATCATACCGTATCGGAACTTCCACACTCTTCCGTTGCATACGCCGCCGTTCAATATCGGCAAGACGTTGCTGAAACCGTTGCGAACGTTTTAACTGAAACACCGCAACCCGTTGTAACAATGTTCGGGTGTTGTTCTGAAGCGGAACATCCAGAACCTCCGTACGATAATCACTTTCCGCCGCCTGAAAAATCGGAATGTAATCCCAAATTTCCGGTTCGCCTAACCATGAAAGGATTAACTCGTCCGCGTCAAAATATCGCCCTTCCGGCGGCAACAAGGCACGAATCCGTTGATAAATCAATTCCGCCTGATTCGAAGTCATCCCGTGAACCGCTAAAGTTGTTGTTACCGTTTGCTCTTGAACCGCTTCACGTGAACCGGATAATCCCGTATCAAAATCTCCCAAAAGATCATTGCCGCGAATCAGAAAACGGTAAACTTTCTGATCCTCGTTACTCAACTCAGGATTAACATCGTCCTGATTATTCCGGCTCTTCGGTTGTGATTCAATAACACGGTTCAACTCCGTAAGAATCGTATCATCACGAACAAGAAATGGACGGGAACTTCCGCAAATCTCCTTCACTATCCGTTTGGAAAATGAATGTAACGGCATCACGCGACCGCCATCAAAAACCGGAGTCGTTCCCCAAACTCGTCCGCTTTGCGCTAAACTTGTTGACAAATATTGAAAGGTCGCTAAATAAATTGTAATAATTAATAAAATTCGA
>JAIROD010000460.1 GCA_031257725.1 Planctomycetaceae bacterium
ACAACCGCACGAGTTTCCGGACGACCCGGTAAACAATGGTAAGGATGATTGTTTAAGTTGGCGCGGATGAGTTTCGATTGCGGTACAAATTCTCGTAACTCATCCGGTAACCCCGGAAGCATGTCCTGATAATATTGAACATCATCCGGTTTATCTTCACCGCAATAAATTAAAACCGCCAACGTAATATACGGACGAAATGTTTTGCGTGATGTTGGACGTCCGGCACGTTTCCATTTGTCGAAATTCGATAAATCCATGTAGGGATAAACCTGAAGAAAGACAAAATCGTTGGTGCCTGATTTATGTTCGATCACGAACAAAACCTCATAACCCAACTGATTATCCACCAACAATTGACTCGTGTAAGGAATATCAAGGCGTATTTCCCGAAACGGGTCTTCTTGTTTTGACATTCCGAAAAAACTTGTTCGTGCCGGTTTTAGATTGCTGACATCAATATTTTTTGCAATTCTGGGATCCACGTAATAACGTAAAATATCAGCGGCGATTATTTCATCTTCAGCCATTTTACGGCAAAAACGATCTTCCGGCACTTCCCGAATTTCTGCTGATTCCGGAAAGTTTTCCGAATCACCAGACTGAACAATCTTTGAATATTCCGGATCCGTCATATCCATAATACTTTCAAAATCCATTTGGGAACCTCTAAAAATATTTATTCGCCAATAAAATTAATTTTTAGAGATTCTCTTTTGAAATTAAATTACTCAAAATTGTAATAATTCCAATCTGTTGGTCAATAGGGGAATAATGGTTCTACGCAGTGTATTGGTATTAGTAAAGTTGCAAAAATTATGCCAAAATGGATTTCAACTAAAATTCCCCAACCTTAACGGCATTTCATACAAATTTGTAAAATATACTTTATACTATATGCTATCATTTTCTAAAATCGTGATAAAAATTTATGATGAATAAAATCAAAAAGTTATAAACGGTTTGTTAATCGAATTTTGCACGGAGAAATGATGTTGAGTTTTTTGATCTTTTCACGTCAACACTCAAGAGGTAGGCGATCTTTCCAGAGAAGGGATTGCCTACCTTTGGTTGCGGTTGCGGTTGCGCTGTGATAGAGTTAAAATAAAAAAACGCAAAAATCACTGAACTATTACAATTTATGTATAGTTATCACGAATAATATAGGTTTTCTTATGTTGATAGATCCGTTGCTTATTCTTTTGTTTGGAATTTTGACGGTGGTTGGATTGGTTGTCTTTTTGCGGGTCAACGCTTTTCTTTCACTTCTCAGCGCAGCAATGTTGGTTAGTTTTATGACTCCTCTTGCGCCCGGACAATTTTGGGATGATCATATTAAAGAACTTTGTCTTGCCTTCGGAACCACCGCCGGAAATATTAGTATTCTTATTGCGATGGGTGCCATTATCGGAAAATGTATGCTCGACAGCGGAAGTGCAGAACGAATTGTTAACATCCTTCGTCAACTCTTCGGTGAAAAATTGATACCGGCTGCTCTGTTGAGTAGCGGTTTCATTTTGTCCATTCCAATTTTTTATGATACCACGTTTTATTTATTGGTTCCCATTGCCCGTTCTCTCTATAAAATGATGAAGAAAAATTACATTCTTTATCTTTTATCCATCGGACTTGGCGCAACGTTAACCCATGCTTTGACTCCGCCCGCGCCTGCTCCGGTAATTGCTGCTGAAACATTAAATATTCCGCTTGGTTCGTTGTTAATTGTTTCACTCTTTGTTGCCGCGTTGACTGCTCCATTTGCTCTTGGAATTGCTTTTTTAATGAACCGTTTCCTGCCGTCTCCCAATGTCCATTTCGAAGATGAACCCAACAATGATAAAATAGAAAAAACATCGGAACTAAAAAACGAAATAAAAATGGAAACCGAAACAGTTCCTTCGTTGTTTTGGTCATTTGCGCCGATTCTTGTTCCGGTTTTTTTCATTTCCTTGCAGGCATTACTCGAAATGCTCAATAAATCGGGAGTTCTTGTTTGGGAAACCGATTGGCTTATTTTCAAAAATCTTTTTCGTCTTTTGGGCGATCCGCGTTGGGCTTTGATTATTGCAGCGGTAATTAGTATGGGGGTGTTGTTCAATGTCCGAAAACTCTCACTTCAAGGATTAAGCAACCGAATCGAAACTGCAATTTTAAGCGCAGGAATGATTGTCCTGATCACTTCAGCAGGCGGTGCATTCGGGGCAATGCTTCGCGCGGCTCATATTGGTGAACGGATTGAAGAACTTTTTCAAAACGAAACGGCTTTAACCGGAATATTCCTGCTGTTTTTAGCTTTTGCCGTAACTGCAATCATCAAAACCGCACAAGGTTCCAGCACTGTCGCCATGATTACCGCCGCTGGAATTTTTGCCGGTATTGTCAAAGATTCCTCTGCATTGCCATTTCATCCCGCCTATCTTGCCGTAACGATTGGTCTTGGTTCTTGTGTTACCGGTTGGATGAACGACAGCGGTTTTTGGATTTTTTGCCGCATGGGTGGAATTCGTGAAACCGATGCATTAAAAACATGGACAATCGGGCTTATCCTCTTAGGTTTTTCCGGTCTTCTTGTTGTCTTGATCCTCTCGCAACTCCTGCCCTTGACCACTCTCCCAAACTAAAATCACCGACACTGAAAATCAAAACATACTTCTTGCGGTTAAAACGGATGTTCCTGTAAAAGTCGGCAGTAATTTTGACGTAAGTTGTTTTATAACATGGAGTTACAACAATTTTCTATTATTCTGCAACAGGGTACATTCATTTGGTACTGGAAAATAAAGCACAAAAGGAAAATATATTACATTTTTTCCTAGCGTTCACAGGGTGGTGTGTTAAAATGGATAAAATTTTAATAGCGATCTGGAATTTCAAACGACGGGTGCAATGCTCCCATATCTGTTTTTCTACAACATTGCATCTTCTGCTGAACTGA
>JAIROD010000463.1 GCA_031257725.1 Planctomycetaceae bacterium
CGGGAAACAGGGGCAAGTCGGCTATCGCCGACGCAACCGTGGGTGAAAACCCTTCGGCGAAAGGTTGCCTACCTTTTAATGTCCTATTTTTTGGTAGGCAACCTTTCAGAGAAAAGTTGCCTACTTTGGTTACCAAATCATGATTTATCATGTTTTGTTTTCATCGTTTTCATAACTTACACCGTAAGCCGTTTGACATTGAGACGACTCAGATCGGTCGTACCAAGTTTATGCTCTTCACCAAGACCAATGTGCGCGGCTTGTTCCAACGTAACCTTAGTAAATCGCTCGGCAAACTTGGTTGCGGCAGTATCAACAGCAACAATATCTTTGGACATAAACAACGCTTTGACTAAAACCGCATCCGCTTCCGATTTTCCTCTCGGACCATTGGCTTTCATAATCCGATAAGCATCGACAATATTGAGAACCGGTCTTTTTACCCAAGTGCAACTGTCCGCAATACACTGTTGTAAGCCTTCTCGGTGAAACCATTTATTGTCCCAAACAAGTCCCATATAGTTTTTCATGGCAATCGTCATTTTGGCTCCGCCATGAACTTTGAGAACCGGAACGTTAAACCATGCGTCACAATCAAGCAGGACTTCATGAATCTGCGTTTTTTTCAAAATTTTACCGTTCGGAATTTCAACTTCACGGTAATAACGGCTATCGTTGCCGGGAACAATTTTTCCACCCGCTTCCAGAACGGCGGCTTCAATCCCACTGTTTTTATAACAGTTTTTCCATTCGTCGCAGGTGTGATCAAAAACGATCACTTCTTCCGCTCCGGCAGAAAGAATTTGTTTGATCAATTCCTTAATCAAAATCGGATTGGTGTTCGCCGCCATTTCCGGAGTTTTGTCCCAACCGATATTCGGTTTGACAACAATTTTCTGACCTTTTTTGACAAAGTTCCCGATTCCGCCAAGTTCCGCAATTGCTTTACGAAACATCACATCGGGTTCACCGCCCATCACCGCAACCAGATCCGGTTTACCGGTTTGGGCGTTATTCTGTGCCAAAACATCCAACGCATCGAAATGCCCGACAGCCGCAGCCGTTCCGGCAACTCCAAGCGTTTTCAAAAATTCTTTACGGTTCATCTCCATAAGAAATCTCCTAATATTAAAGTTAAAAAGTTACAAATAGGTTACAACAGACTTTATTGAAAACTCACACAGTAATCCGTTTGATTTTAAGACATTCAAGGTTGGTTTCACGACCTGCTATCAACTCTCCGCTTAATTAATTGAGCCATTGTGCGAGTTTTTTTGCCCAATAAGTTAGGATGATATTAGCACCGGCTCTTGTTATAGCGGTCATCGATTCTAGAACGATTGCTTTTTCGTCGATCCAACCTTTTTCTGCTGCGGCTTTGACCATACTGTATTCGCCGGAGACATTGTAGGCGGCAATCGGTACACCTTCAAAACGATCCCGAACCAACCGAACAATATCAAGATAAGCAAGTGCGGGTTTGACTATAATCATATCTGCTCCTTCGTTAAGATCAAGCAGCACCTCCCGAACTGCTTGACCGGCTGACGCAGCAGGATCCATCTGGTAGGAGCGTCGATCTCCAAACTTCGGACTACTTTCAGCGGCTTCACGAAACGGTCCGTAAAACGCACTGGCATACTTTGCCGCATAACTCATTATTGGAATCTGTGAAAACCCTTCGCGATCCAAACCACTCCGTAATACCCGAACCATTCCGTCCATCATACCACTGGGAGCAACAATATCCGCTCCGGCACGGACATGAACGAGGGCTTGCCGAAGCAGATTTTCAAGTGTTGCATCGTTGTCCACTTCAAAACTGCCGTCGTTTTTTTTGTATAAGAGACCGCAGTGACCATGATCGGTGTATTCGCAAAAACAGAGATCGGTGATAACCAATAAGTTGTTCCCGACCGACTTCTTCACTGCGCGAACTGCACGGGCAATAATTCCGGCTTCACTCATTGCGTCACTGCCGATAGAATCCTTTGTTTCCGGAATTCCGAACAAAATAATACCGCCAAGACCAAGTGAGACTGCTTGTTCGGCTTCAGCAACCAATTCATCAATAGAAAGTTGAAAATGATCAGGCATTGAAGGAATTGCCTGACGGATTCCTTGACCGGAACGAACAAAAAGCGGAAGAATAAAACGATCCGGTGAAAGAACCGTTTCTTGAACCAAACGACGTACCGCCGGTTCAAAACGTAATCGCCGAAGACGAACGGTTGGAAATGAAGAAGAAAACATGATTACTTGTTGGTTTAGATCATTAGGATCAAAATAATTACAATGAAATTGAGAACATTGTTAATATTAGGGAATCTCTAATAGGATGTCAACGGCATAATATTGGTTTTGGGAAAAGTAAAGTACTGTAACGGCAACATCCCGTTGCCGCAAACTGTTTTCAGTAGCGAGGACATTACCGCTACTAATTGGTCAAATATAGTAACTGTCTATTTTAATTTTTATTAGTCCTGCAAGGACGACATTTTATTAACCGTATGCTTTAGCATACGGATAGGGCAAACACACCACAAAAGTCCCGCAGGGACGACACTTTA
>JAIROD010000517.1 GCA_031257725.1 Planctomycetaceae bacterium
TCCGTATCAGTTGTTTCCGTAACTTTATCACGCAACGGAATAAGATAAACCGAATAATCAAAACGGAGTTGTTCGTTTTTGACAATCTTTTCGCGAGCCGCCGGAATTTTATTGAGAATATCGGTAATTTCCTTATTTCTGTTTTCAAGTTGCGCTATTTCTGATTGTAATTCATTCCGTTTTTTCCGTAATTCTGAAACCAACGCCGGTACAGCAACCAGAATTTCCTGTTGAATCGTTTTATGGTCTTTTTTCTTTGTTTCAAGCGTTATCTCGGCGGTTTCCCGTTCTTGTTTCAGAATTTCAATCTGATGTTCCGAACGGTCATACCAAACAATTCGCTCAGACTCTGCCGCACCTTCAAAAGAAATCGTAACCGGTGAATACGTATCGCTTCCGGCAGCAACCGTTTTTTTCGCTTCAACATCCGTCTGAAATTCAACCAAAAACTCCGACGGTAAATTCGATTCCTTCACCGTGATTTTCTTAATCCCCTCATTCACGGTTGGCTCCGATTGTTCAGGCTGCACCGTAACATCAAGCCGAAACGCCCATAGAATGTTCGTTGTTCCAAAAAATGACCGCCAAGGTTCTGAGGCAAACGGAGTCTCAATTGAATATTCATGAATTTTCGGATCAATAAAATGTTCCGTTAGGAAAAGCGGTTTTTGAATTTTCGGTTCAAAAAGCGGAATACTCTGAATTTTGGTTCGATCATGATTGCCTTCGGTGAAAATACGGAGAAAACCAAATGAAGCGGCAAGTGTATCATAAAGATGTTGATCGTCCATTCCTTCAATTCGCCAATCCAAAGAAAGTCCCTCTTCCGTCAGTTTCAAATCGAACATTGGCGTTTCCTGAAGCGTGTCCGTGTCCACCGCGATTACCGACCATTCAAACCGATCCGTAACAGGAACATGTAATCCCGTAATTGATGATTCCATCGACGATTCCGTCAACGAATCCATCAATGAATCCATCGAATCATCAATTAACGAATCATCAATCAACGAATCCGTTGACTGCCCCAAAGATGAATCCGTTTTAAGATCATTCTCGTCAACTTCACGAAAAAAAGTACGTTTACGGGTTTCCACACGGACTTTCGGAATGTCCAATAACGGAACGTATTCTAATTCAAGCGTCAAACCAAAAGGATACAAATCAATTAATTCGGAAAACATTTTCGATTCCGGCGGAGTAATATGATCCTCCTGAAATTGCGGAACCGACATGGCTAAGGCATTCGGAAGCGTATGATGAGACCAATATTCGTTCAGGTTCGTTTGAAGACGCTTTTTCTGTTCCGAAATTTCAGAACGAATGGTGTTTGCCCGATCTTGGAGTTGTTTTTTTCGGATTCGTGCGGCGTTAATCATCGCCTGCTCCCGCTGTTTTTCCTGCTCTTCTTGTTGTTTGATTTTATTTTCCTGCTCCAATGCGGCGGTCTCAATTTTGGATTTTGCAACGTTTTCATCTTCTTTTGTTTTGACGTGTTGCGGATTCACGGGAGAATCCGCAACCGTTTTAGGTTTAATTTTATCGTTTCCCAGAAACAAACGAGTTAACCCAAAATCGCTAACTTGATCAATCACAAGAAATAAAAGAGCAAGAAGTAATAAAAATGTTATACCATACAGAAGATAAAACTGTCCGCGCGATTTCATATTGAGAATCGAATGAAACAGGTTTTGCTGTTTGGGCGTTTTGGTTTGAATCCGAATTGTTTCTTCGGCAATAATAGGCGGCAATTTTTCTGTTACAGTGTTATCGGATTCCGTTTTCGGTATTTTGTCCGGTTTTAACGGTACGGGCGGCGTTTCTAAAAAGGTTGGCTGATCGACCGGTTGAGAGGGATTTTCGGTAGGAACAGAGAATTCGTGGTCTGTCAAATCTTGAGTATGAAAGAGATTTTCAGGAATTTCTTTTTTCGGTAACGTTTCTTCCAATCCGGTAACGGCAAACTCAACATATTTTCCATCAGGAACCGTTCCCAACGGTTTGGTCAAGTCTAATATTAACTGATCCTTGTTTTTCAACAGCCGTTCAGCCATCGGTGAACCGGCAAGAACGGCTTTCCACTGACATGCGGTATGTTCTGGAAAATCCTTGAAATAGTAAGTGGAAAAAGTTCCTTTCCAATGTAATTCCGCAGGTAAAAGAGCAATCGCTTCAACAAAAAGCGGTAAAATATTCATACCCGGTTGGAAGAGGAGAACCGCTTGTTGACCTGTTTGAATGGTTTCCGCCAAAATACCAGCCCAACCGGCATCACCGGTCAATTCTCGCCAGAACGGACAAGGTAATTGATTGGTACTCATCAAGGCGTCGTTTTCATAAATCCGATACGTTTCCTGATCCTCAGCATCCGGTACAAACAACATCATTTTATGCGGATCCGTCCAACGTCGTTCCCGTGCAATCCGTTGACTTCGGGTCAAGTTGGGCGGCAAAGTGAGCGTGGGAATCGGTCGTCCGGCGGTAAAACGAACAGAAGGCGTTAACCAGTCCGTCAAATGAAATTCCGGTAACGATAAAAGCCACGCAGGTCCTTCCTGAACAAATTCGTTTTCGGTCAACACAATATGATGTGCCAATCGGTTTGGCTGGAAACGGTAATCTGTTCCGGTATCGGCAATCCGTGATAAGGTATGCCAAATGGTGTTGTGTCCCGGAAAAATCAAATGAGAATAAACTACCGGATGAAATCGCGATTTCTCCGAACCGGACGGAAAAAGATGCTGATACTCACTCAATATTTCAAGCCGTTTAGCAAGATAACGAGGAATAAACCGATCTTCCGCAACAACACAGTAACCGGAAGTATTCGGTTCTAATCCCTGAGAAACTGAGGTCAAAATCAATTCGTGCGTCATGTATCCGAAAAACAAAATTTTGATCGCCCAGACATTTCAGAATGGCGAAACAGCAAAATATAAACAAATCCACCTTGCTCGTTAAGTATATACAAATCAACGTTCCGCAACAATAGTCCTTGAAAAACGTCGCAATTGAATAACTTTTATCTGGTTATA
>JAIROD010000536.1 GCA_031257725.1 Planctomycetaceae bacterium
ACGAAATTTTTCAGTTAATGAAAAAAATCCTGTTGACAATCTGGAGGCTTTCGTATAAACTGTAAGCCTTAATCGGTTGCGATTTGTCTTTTTTTGCCGCTTGTTTTGTGACAAACAAATCGCAATGATTTTAGTAAAACCTTATAAAATAAGGAGATTAACGATGGAAAACTTAATGAGATGTCTCGTCGTATTTTTGGAAATTTTGGGGACAAAACTCCAAATGTTAAAATGGGCAAGACAGGGGGGGGGGGGCGGTTTGTAGGAAAGAGTTAAGAATGGAGAGCGGAAAAAGTTGGTTTTTCAACTGTTCTTCCGCAAAATTCTTACCTTTTGTCCGCTTTTCACGGTTCGGTTTTACGTTAGTCGAACTTCTGGTAGTGATTGCGATTATCGGCGTGTTAATCGCTCTTCTGTTACCAGCGGTGCAGGCGGCGAGGGAAGCCGCAAGACGGATGCAGTGTTCCAGCCGCCAAAAACAAGTTGTGCTGGCAATGCACAATTATCATGACACGTATCAGGCGTTTCCTTGGGGAACTCGTGCAAGTATGAATGGAACGTGGGCGGTTCAGCTTCTCCCGTTTATTGAACAAACTGCGGCGGCTTCCACTTACAACTGGTCTGTAAATTATGACACAGGGAGCAATCGCACTCTGTTGCAAGGTTTGATCGTTACTGTTTATCGTTGTCCGTCCGACGGCAAAAATCTTGCATCTTACAACAGTTATCCGCTTCATAATATGACGGTTTGTATGGGAAGGGATTACGTTTTTTTCCCGAATAAAGCAATGCCTTCAAGCGGCGATGTGCGTAATCTCCTAATGGATGGAACTGCTTATGTGAAAAACTCCCGCTATTCCGCTGTATTCAATGGAAGCGCGTGTACCGGTAGCGACGGCAATGCGGGAACAATTTATCCAAAAGGAATTTCGATGGCAGATGTTAAGGACGGAACTTCCAACACGGCGGCACTTTCGGAAACCATTCAAGGAATCAAAGAAACCGGAACTTACGGCGATTTACGCGGATTCGTTTGGTTCGGCGATAATTGTTTCTTTAACACTGGTGTTTCGCCGAATACGACAACACCGGATATTTGTCAATCTATTTTTTCTTCAACTATCCACGCTCCCAAACATCCTCTTCAAAATATGAACACCTCGACAAGTGCCGGCGACGGCAATTTGTTGCGTGCGGCGGCGAGGAGCTGGCACTCCGGCGGAGTTAATACGGGACTCACGGATGGAAGTATTCGTTTCGTGTCGGATCAAATCAACATTGATATATGGCAAGCCGTCGGTTCCACGAATGGTTCCGAATCGTTGTCATTACCGTGACGAAAATAATTAATCATTTACTCAACTTTGAGTTTTTACCTTTTGGGAATCCCTAAAAATTTATTTGAATTGGGTCAATTTCAATTGACTGAAGTCAACCGAATTCGAGATAATTTTTTTGGGCAAATTGAATTTTTAGAGGTTCCCTTTTAACTTTCCGGCATTCCTGTCGCTATTCATTTCCTCAAAAAATGCAAATTCGGCGGGAATATAACCAATTTTCCAAACTTTTTATGAAAGTCATAACAATGAAAAGAAATTTGAGTATTCTTTTAATGTTGATGTTCCTGTTGATTCCGGGATGTCACGGGAATAATCCGCAAGGACGTATTACAATTAACGGTGAAGTCACGCTCGACGGGGCGCCGTTAACGGATGGAAGTGTCGAGTTTGCTTCACAGCCCGGTAATTCGCCGTCAATTACAACCGGTGCACCGGTAAAAAACGGTAAATTTTCAATTCCTGCTGCGCAAGGGTTGATGGCAGGACAAACGTATTCGGTGAAATTTCGCGCAATCGTAGAGGTTCCCGAAACAAAAGTCGATACTGGTGCCCCAATGACATCAAAAGTGGAAACCCGCGATTTGATTCCACCGAAATACGGTTCGCAATCCAAAGAAACGCTGACTGTCGAAAAAGGAAAAAAACATTACACTTTTAATTTGACAACTGATTGACGACACAATAAACGGTTGGCAACTTCTAAAAACTGCCGATGAATACAATTTTCTCGACAGGATGGACATGATTTACTGGATTTTATTTGATCTTTATCTTGTAAATCCTGTCAAAAAATAGGTTTTTAGGTTGCGTCGGCGTACTCGCCGACAATGCCTCTGTTTGCAGATGGAAATTAAAAACCAACCGCGTACAACTCGAATAACAAACCCAACCGTTGCGACCGTGGGTGAAAACCCTTCGGCGAAAGGTGTTCACCTACGGTGTTCACCTACGGTGTTCACCTACGGTGTTCACCTACGGCGTTCACCTACGGCGTTCACCTACCTCTTGAATCAAACAAAACAACCAATATCATGCCGTTGACAGTATAGTTAACGACGGGGTTTACCCCGTGTTTTAGGGTTACCCCGTGTTTTATTAGGGTTAAGTCGAACAACGCGGGGCAAGCCCACGCCGTTAACGTTCGGTAAAGTCTGAATTATTAGAGGTTCCCACTTAACCCCCAAACACGGGGTACCCCTGTCGTTAACTAATTAACTATTAACTAATAGACCTTTTCGCTAACCCTAAACATGATGAAAAAACACGAACAGGTGTAATATATCAGTGGAATATTTTTTTTAACTAAGCCATCGAGGAAGGTAGGCAATGTTTCGCCGAAGGTTCGATTGCCCAAGAAATCAACGCCCTGAAAGGGCAATAGATTCGTATACTGCAAACGGTTAGAAATGGGTTGTTTTAGGAACGCAGTCGTCCCGACTGCATAGAATGACGGAACGCTATTTTATTGTTGCGGGCGAGATGCCTGCGTTCCTATAAAAGCCCCTGTTGTTACCGTTTATAGTATACTATACTTTTTTCACTTGAAATTTCGGTTTTTGTTTTTGAAAAGATTGCTGGATAGACTCTATTTTTAAGGACGAAACGCATCCTGTGTACTTCTCAAAAAACGAAAATTAAAGTACTCAAACTGTAAATAACAGATACACAAAAATCAAAAAATAGCCTATTTTTCCTTGATAATGGGGATATGTTCGCCAATTTTGAGTGGTCAAAAATCGCAAAAATTTTCCCT
>JAIROD010000631.1 GCA_031257725.1 Planctomycetaceae bacterium
GTAACTATTCAGTCGAGGAAGGTAGGCAACCTTTCGCCGAAAGGTTGCGCCGGTTGGTTTGTTATTGTGTTGTACGCTGTTGGTCTTTAATTTTCAGCCGTCAACAGACAAGTCGGCGAGTACACACCGACGCAACCGCCCTACCACGACTGAATAGTTACAATCAAATAAAATCATGTCAATCATGTTTATCCTGTCAAGTTAGAGAAAAGGTCTAATTAACCGCCAATTGGAATTACTTCCGAAAAAAGGAAAGCTTGGTGGTTCTCCAATTTCTAACGGTGGGGATTTTCGGTTTTTTCAGGAATTTTGTCAAGGGGAAAAAATAAAATGGGCAGTTACCTTGCGTTTGATCTTGGTGATGTGGTAAAATACCCGCCAAAATTATTGTTTTTGGGCAAATGATATTTTTAGAGATTCCCAATTGAAAGGATTTTAATCGTGAAAATACATTATTCTTTTACTCATTTTTGGACGGATATTTTCTTTGCGGTTTTGTTAGTTATGTTGACCATTATTTTCATGTCTGAGGTGTGGGCAAGCGATTTCGGTTATCCGAAACCGTTGCGTTCGGATCAGAGTGAGGAATATTTTGGAACAACGGTTGCCGATCCTTACCGTTGGATGGAAACAAACGGCACGCCGGAGTTAACCGCATGGATTAACGCCGAAAATCAATTGACCGAAAAATATCTCCATACAATTCCGTTTCGCAATCATCTCCGAAAACGGTTGACGGAAGTGGTCAATTATCCGAAATATTCGTTGCCATGGAACCGGACAGGCAAACGGTTTTTCTTTAAAAACGACGGGTTACAAAATCAATCGGTGTTGTATGTTCTCGACACGCCGGACACAACACCGCGTGTTTTGCTTGATCCGAACAAACTTTCCGAAGATGGAACCGTCAGTTTACAACAAGCGGTTGTTTCCAAAGACGGGAAATATTTGGCGTATTCTCTTGCCCGAAGCGGTTCGGATTGGAATGAGATCAATGTTTTGAAAATTGATTCGGGCGAAAAATTAACGGATCAAATTGACTGGGTTAAATTTTCCGGTATTGCTTGGCATGGCGGCGGATTTTATTATAGCCGTTACGATGCTCCGCCTGAAAGTGAGAAATTGACGGCGAAAAACGAAAATCACAAGATTTTTTTCCACCAACTCGGTACAGATCAAAACGAGGATTTATTGATTCGTGAAGATCGTGAACATCCGCTCCGAAACCGCGGCGCAACAACCGATCAAGAAGAACGTTATCTTTTTATTCACGAAAGCGAATCAACTTATGGGAACACATTGGAGTTTAAGAATCTGACACAATCCGGCGCAACATTTCAAACAATCGTGAACGATTTCCATTCGGAACAGGAAGTTGTTACGGTTTTGGGCGATACGTTTTATCTGCTGACAGACCGGAATGCGTCGAATAAACGTCTTGTTGCGGTTAAGGCGGTCAATCCGCAACAAGAACATTGGATTGATATTATTCCCGAATCCGATTCCTTACTCCAAAGCGTCGATTGTATCGGCGGAAAGTTTGTTGTAACTTATTTGAACGATGCGGCAAATGCTGCGTACATTTATGATGTTACGGGAAAAAGACTTCGGGAGATTGAATTGCCAACGCTTGGAATCGCCGGTTTTTCCGGTAACAAGGACGAAACGGAATTTTTTCAATCGTTCACTTCCTATCTTTATCCGGCGGTCATTTATCGTTGCGATATTGAAACCGGAGAACGTTCCGAATTGTTTCCGTCTGAAATTGATTTTAAGCCGGAAAATTATGTAACTGAACGAGTTTGGTATAAAAATTCCGCAGGAAAAAAGGTTCCGGTGTTTTTGACGTACAAAAAAGGACTTTTACGAAACGGTAACAATCCGGTGTTGCTTTACGGATACGGCGGTTTTAATATTAGCGTTAGTCCGGCGTTTTCACCATACCGGTTGCCGTTTCTGGAACATGGCGGAATTTTTGCTCATGCTGTGTTACGCGGCGGCGGAGAATATGGCGAAGACTGGCATCAAGCCGGTACGAAATTACAGAAACAGAATGTGTTCGACGATTTTACGGCGGCAGCCCAATTTTTAATCAAGGAACAATATACGTTACCGGAAAAATTAGCGATTCAGGGCGGTTCAAACGGCGGTTTATTGGTCGGCGCATCGGTAACGCAACAACCAAAATTGTTCCGAGCGGCGGTGATACAGGTGGGCGTTCTCGATATGTTACGGTATCACAAATTCACGATCGGTTGGGCGTGGGCTGCTGATTACGGAACCAGCGAAGAAAGTAAGGAAATGTTCGAATATTTGTTCCGATATTCTCCGTTACATAATATTAAATCCGGTGCGGACTATCCGGCGATATTGGTAACAACATCAGATCACGACGATCGGGTTGTTCCGGCGCATTCATTCAAATTCACTGCAGCCATGCAGGAGAAAAGTACGAGTCCACATCCCACCTACATCCGAATTGAAACCAAAGCCGGACATGGAGCCGGCAAACCCGTCAGTAAACGAATTGAAGAATCCGCCGACATTTGGGCGTTTATTATGGATCAACTCGGTATGAAATGGTAACAAAAATCCGGCGGTTTGTTACGCAACCGCCGGATTTTTGTATTCACGGTAATGGTCGATTTAATTATAGTCCATCTCTAATAATTCAATTTTTTATTTTCAACCTATTAGTTAATAGTTAGCGACGAGGTTTACCCCGTGTTTTTAATTAGCGACGAGGTTTACCCCGTGTTTTTAGTTAACGACGGGGTTTACCCCGTGTTTTGGGGGGGTAAGTCTAACAACGCGGGGCAAGCCCACGCCGTTAACTTTCGGTAAATTCTGAATGATGAGAGATTCCCTGAAATAGAATAGACAGATACCGCCAAAGGACGTATATCGAAACGATTAAAAATTTTTAACCATTACATTGATACGAATTTAATATGAATATAGCGGTTGTTGGAGCAGGAATTAGCGGACTTTCGGCGGCATATCGGTTGGGGCAACTTGTCCCCGATGCAACAATCCGTGTCTTTGACCGCAGGAACCGATGCGGCGGTGTGCTTGAAACATTAAATCGGGACGGTTTTCAAATCGAACAGAGTGCGGACAATTTTATTACAACAATTCCTTACGGCGTTAAACTTTGTAAAGAACTCGGACTCGGCGAACAACTTATCCAAACGAATCCTTCGGTACGTCGGACTTATGTTGTCCGGCGCGGTCGTTTACATCTTTTACCGGACGGTTTTCTGATGATGGCGCCGACAAAACTTTTGCCAATGGCTGTAACACCAATTCTCTCGCCGTTTGGAAAACTTCGTGCCGGATTGGAACTTTTTATTCCTGCACGCAAAGATGATCTCGACGAAAGTATGGCTCATTTTGTGCGTCGCCGTCTGGGACGTGAAGTTTTTGAACGATTAGTCGAACCGCTTGTCAGCGGAGTTTACGCTGCGGATATGGAAAAACTAAGCGTCTTAGCCACCTTACCGCGATTCCGTGAAATGGAACGCCATGACGGTTCGTTAATTCGGGCGATGCAAAAACAACTTGCCGCTAACCGTGCCGCCCATCTTGCCGAACAAAGCGGCGCACGTTACAGTATGTTTGTTACTCTGCGGAATGGTCTCGCCTCCCTTTGTAACTCCTTAGCCGCAAAACTACAACCCAATTCGTTACAAACCGGTCATGAAGTTACAAAAGTATGGAAAACCGCAAATGGACAATGGGTACTTGAAACAAAATTATGCGGTTCCCAAACAACATCAAATTTACCAACAACATTAGATTCATCAACAACATCAAATTCGTCGGCAATCTCTGTACTATCCGCTGATCGATCCCATCATTTTGACGCGGTGATTTTTGCAACGCCGATTCATGAATCCTCGCGTCTTTTGAGAGATTCCATACCGAAACTTGCCGACAAACTTACTGAGATCAGACATGAAGGAACTGCTGTTGTAACATTTGCGTTTAACTCGGATCAGATCAAACAGTCTTTTCGCGGAATGGGATTTGTTGTCCCCAAAACCGAACAAAGTCCGATTTTAGCCGGAAGTTTCAGCAGTCTGAAATATGAACACCGTGCTCCGAAGGGGAAATTTTTGATTCGAATATTTGCCGGCGGCAGCAGATTCCCTGAATTGGCGGAATTATCGGACAGCCGGTTACAACCGATATTGCTAACGGCAATGCGTAAGATTCTTCAAATAAACGGTGATCCGCTTTTTACGGAAATTTCCCATTGGCCTCGGACGATGCCGCAATATCATGTTGGTCACCGTGAATTGGTACAGGAAATCGAATCACTGATCTCTTCCGATCCGACACTCGCTTTGGCAGGCAATGCTTTTCATGGAGTTGGTATTCCCAATTGTATTCAAAGCGGTTTTCAGGCAGCGGAAAAATTGACGGCAACATCGGCAAAATAAAAGATACTCCCCATATTTGAAATTTCGGTTTTAATATATTTTGACCAATCAGTGGCGGCAGCGTCCTCGCTGCCGAAAACAGCTCACGGCAATGGGACGTTGCCGAAAACAATTCACGGCAATGGGACGTTGCCGAAAACAATTCACGGCAATGGGACGTTGCCGAAAACAATTCACGGCAATGGGACGTTGCCGAAAACAGCTCACGGCAATGGGATGTTGCCGAAAACAGCTCACGGCAATGGGATGTTGCCGAAAACAGCTCACGGCAATGGGACGTTGCCGAAAACAATTCACGGCAACCGGACGTTGCCGTTACAGTATTTTCCCCAAAACATGGGGTAACCCTATCGGTAACAGTTGCCCAAAATACTTTAATTCCTACATTGGAGATGCCCCTTCGGGGCAAGACGATTTTCCGATTAAAATACTTAATATTTAATACTTAATACATTTTGGGGCAACTTTTGCGGTTGCCCCCAACAACAAACGCTCCCATCCATTTTCAACTATCAACTATTAACTATGCTTCGTTATCTTGTTCCATTTCATCCGAAACGTCATCCGCATTTTTTTACGGATGTTCTGGTCATTGGCGGTGGTTTATCAGGTTTCCGTGCGGCGTTGTCGGTTGATCCTTCGTTACAGGTTCTTCTGATTTGTAAAAACGGACTTGAAAACTCGAACAGTGTTTACGCTCAGGGCGGTGTGGCGACTGTTTGGGCGAAAACCGACACGCCCGAAGAACATATCGAAGACACGCTCATTGCCGGCGGTGAACTTTGTGATCGTGCGGTGGTGGAACATGTGGTGCGGTGTGGTCCTGATGAGATTCGGCAACTTCTTGAAATTGGTACGCAATTCGATAAAAAATCTGATGGTGAAATTTTGCTTGGACGTGAAGGCGGTCACCGTAGCGACCGGATTTTACACGCTAACGGCGATTCAACCGGCAAGGAACTTATTCGGTCAATGATTGAAGAAATTAAGCGTCGTTCTAATATTCGTATTTGGGAAAACACGTTTGCGCTTGATTTGTTGACGGCGGATAATCGTTGTCGTGGTGCGATTGTGTATTGGAAAAAGCATGACGAGAAGGAACTCATTTGGGCAAAACAAACAATTCTTGCCAGCGGCGGTCTTGGTCAACTTTATCGTGAAACGACCAATCCTGAAATTGCAACCGGTGACGGGATTGCGATGGCCTATCGTGCGGGGGCACAAATTCGTGATATGGAATTTGTGCAGTTTCACCCGACAGTTTTATATATTGCGGGCAGTAGCCGCAGTCTGATTTCGGAGGCGATGCGTGGTGAAGGGGCATTGCTTGTTGACCGGAGCGGCAAGCGTTTTATGCCGGATTATGATGATCGTGCGGAGTTGGCACCGCGTGACGTGGTTAGCCGCAGTATTGTCTTCCAGATGGAAAAGACGAATTCGCCGAATGTTTATCTTGATTTGACGCACAAACCGGCGGACTGGATTTATGCACGTTTTCCCGGAATTGCGGCGACATGCCGTCATTTTGGTATTGATATTGCCAAAGACCGGATTCCGGTACGTCCCGGCGCTCATTATTCGATGGGGGGAGTTCTGGTTGATATTGACGGTCAAAGTTCGTTGAAGGGTCTTTGGGCGATTGGTGAAGTTTCGAGTACCGGTTTGCATGGAGCCAACCGTCTTGCGTCCAACAGTTTGCTTGAAACGCTTGTTTTTGGGGAATCGTCGGGGCGTTTAGCGTCCAAGTCGGCGCAGATGATGAGTAATGATTATCAGGTTGAGTTTATTGAAAACCAACCGTTGCCGCCGTTTGACCCGTTGCAGCAGCCGTTTCAAACTCACCTTGACTTGGCGGATATTCGCAATGCGTTGAAGAGTTTACTCTGGCGCACTGCTGGAGTAGTCCGTAACGAGGATGGTTTACGTGGTGCGTTGTCCGACACGCTCCATTGGTCGGGTTATGTTTTTTCGCAACAATTTCAATCTATTGAAGGTTGGGAAATTCAGAACATGCTGTTGGTTGCGCGACTGATTCTGGAAGGTGCGTTACAACGTTGTGAGACGCGGGGAGCGCATAACCGTTCCGATTATCCCGAAACCGGAAAAAATGCCGTACATTCCGTTTTTGCCGGATAAGCAAAAACACTCGTCCCATAAGGTAGAGTGTGTAAAAAAAACAGCCGTCAAACACATACAGCAAAAATTGTTAAGCAATATCTTAGTAATCTATTTTTGTAACTATTCAGTCGCGGTAAATGTTCTTTTTTCGTAATATATCAGTGGAATTTTTCCTAGCGTTCACCGGCTGGTTGTTCAATTAGGTCAATTAAAGTAGAAAATTGCGAGGTAGGCGATCCGTCCGTTGGACGGTCGCGCCGGTTGAGATTTAACTGACATCAGGAAGGTTTGTCCTGTCTATCGCACAGCGATTCAATATTAAACCGTTTTGCTGGGGCAAACCGGTTGGGAATCAGTGAAATCTCAACCGGCGCGACCGTTCGGCGAACGGTCGCCTACCTGCCAATAATTGACCTAATATTTTTATCCATTTTAACAACCACCCTCTGAACGCTAGGGAATTTTTCAGAGATTGAAGTTTATTTTTTACCACCCCTGCCCCTCCGAAGGAGGGGAATGATTCCCCTGCTTCGGAGGGGCTAGGGGTGGTCATTCGGAGGAAACGACTGAATAGTTAAAAAAAAATATTTCACTGATATATTACCTTTTTTCTGTCCCGATAGGGACAACATATTGGTAGAAAACGATGTCGATTAAAAACGCTCGTCCCTAACGGGACGGAATTTTTGTTTGATCGTTAACGGCGGGGTTTACCCCGCGTTGGTGCTATGACAGAGTAAATCATGCCAGTAACAATTCCGTCCCGCATGGGACGACACTTGAAACTATTGACCGTTTTCAAGGGGAGCGTTTTCCGTTTGTGGGTGACGGTCATTCTTTCGCC
>JAIROD010000644.1 GCA_031257725.1 Planctomycetaceae bacterium
AAACACAAAAAAAAGAAAAACGACCAAAGTATTTTACATAACTCCAAAAACCATAAAAGGTTACGAAACAAGCAACTTTCCAAATCCCTCTGAAATTCACGATGAACAATGAAAAAAAAACGCTTATACGCCAAGGGGTTGCCTACCTCTTGAATCGTAATATATCAATGGAATTTTTCGGAGATTGAAGTTTATTTTTTACCCCCCCTGCCCCTCCGAAGGAGGGGAATGAGTCCCCTCCTTCGGAGGGGCTAGGGGTGGTCATTCGGCGGAAACGACTGAATAGTTAAAAAAAATATTCCACTGATATATTACCTAATAATTCAAAATTTACCGCAAGTTCACGGCGTGGGCTTGCCCCGCGTTGTTCGACTTAACCCTAAAACACGGGGTAAACCCCGTCGTTAACTATTAATTAATAGGCAGAAAATAAAAAATTGAATTATGAGAGGTACCCCAAAGCAACTTTTACTTCTAAAAATATTGGCTGTTATCAAAAAGTTTTGTAAATTTTTTGTTCGGATGATTGAAAGTCGTTTCATTTTGTGAGAAAATAGTTTTGTTAAAACGTCAATGGGGATTCGTTCTTTGTTGAAAACTTAAATTATTATTGGTGCTAATATGATCCAACACGATCAACTCATTGGTCTTTGTGACGAAATTGCCGCATTGGTTCGGCTTGATTTACCGCTTGAGGAAGCACTTCGGCATCGAAGTCATGATCTTCCGGCTCGACTCGGTAACCGTGTTCGGGAATTGGCGGATCGTTTGGAATCCGGACAATCGTTGTCCGAAGCATTACAGAAAGAACCGGATTTTCCACCGGTTTATGCCGCAGTGGTCGAGGCTGGTCTCGAATCCGGCAATCTGGCCGGAACACTGGAGCAAATCGCAAAAAATATGCGGATTTTACGCGATTCCCACAATTTTCTGCATGGGGCAATGTTGTACCCAATGTTCGTTTTTACCGTTCTGTGGTTCATTTTTTGTATCGTCAGTTATCAATGTTTGAACGTTTTTATAAGTTTTTACGATAGTTTTTCCATTGAATTATCGTATTTGAACTTTCTGAAATTGATTCTGAACACCTTAGATCAATATTATATTTTCGGTTTGGCAATTGTTCCGGTGTTACTTTGGGGCGTTTACGGTATTTTGTGTTACCGTTCGAAACGTTCAACGCTCCTGACTCTTTCTACATCGCCGTTATTCTTCCAGCTTCGCAACGCTAATCGTCATCTGACTCAGGCAGCCTTTGCACAAATTGCCGCGTTACTAATTCGTTCCGGTGTGCCGTTGCCGCGAACATTGTTGCTCAGTTTTCAAACAGTCGGTATTTCAGTTTCCGAATCGGAATTGGAACAGCAACTACACGCGATAAAAAATAAGAACCTCAATACCAATGAATTTCAATATCCGTTGAGTTATCTGGTCAACTGGACTTTGGGCATACCTGACCAAACCATTTTACTTTCCGGTTTGGAACAATATGCGGAACTGCATACGTTTCAGGCAAAAAATAATCTGGAACGTCTTGAATTTTGGTTGCCGGTGTTGCTGTTGTTTTTGCTGGGCGGTGCAGTGTTGGCAGTGTATTTCCTGTCGATTGTTTTTCCTTACGGCTATTTATTATATCAATTATCTACAATTTACTGAGGTTTACTAAATTCCTAACCCCCAATCCCAACTCCCAATCATGTACGAAACAATGTTGTTAATTTCTCAGGCGGTGCAGTCGAATCTTCCGCTTGGCGAGGCAATTCGATTGTTGGTCAACGGCAATGAAAAAAAACGGATAAACCGTAATCTGCTCCATTGGGCTTCGTTGTTGGACGAAGGGCTTGAACCGCAAGTTGCGGTGCGCAAAGCGAAACTGCCGCGTCGATTAACGGTGCTTCTGGAAACCGCCTTCAAGAGCGGCAACTTTCCCGAATATTTTGCCGAACTCACGGAAATAGAACAGAATCGGAGTAAAACATTCCAAATTCTGATCAATTTATTGGCTTATCCGTTTTTATTGTTGGGCATTATGTGGATTGTCTTTTGCCTTATGATTTTAGTCGTTCTACAATTTGAAACAATTTACCGTGATTTCGACATAGAATTGCCGGCGATGACTGAAATGCTCCTTGTCGTCAGCAAAGTAATGCGTCAACCGGTAACATATTTAATTCTGACGGTCGGCGTGATCGTTCTTATTTTTTTGCAACGTTTACTTTTTGCGTCATTTTGGTTTTACATTCCGATTCTGGGCGGAATTTTCAGATCGCTTGCCTCGCAGAAATTATTAAGACAATTATTGTTTTCACTAAAGCGGGGGGTACCGATGGATCGGGCGTTGGAACTTGCCGCCGGAAGTTTTTCACACAATCGGGCGTATCGACAATATTGCCTCCACGCCGCTGCTTTGGCAAAAGAAGGAACGCCGTTTTCTTTACTCATTTCCTTTTTTCCGTTACTTTTTCCGGGTTGGCTGATTCCTTTTGTTCAGACGGCGGAAAAGAATGAAACACTTCCCTCGACGTTGAAACAGGGTATTATTGTTCTTGAAAAAGACCAATTCTCGTCCACATTCCTTTTTCATACAATTTTCATTCCAATAATTTGGTTTATTCTTTTGTTTTTTATTCCGTTTTTTGTCTTTGCCTTGTTTTTGCCGTTAATACGTATAATAACAAGCTTGAGTGGATAAAAACGTAAACTGTATATTTATTCGAGGCAGTAAAATGGTTAGCCGAAATCATATTTTATGAAACAATTTTATGAATACCAAAATCCCCAAACGATTGCCTTACGGCAATGCTGATTTCCACAGTATCCGAACGGAAAATAATTACGTTTATGTTGACAAGACGCGTTTTATTGAGTTACTGGAGAACGAGAGCAACAAAAACAAGATATTTATTCGTCCGCGTCGATTTGGTAAGAGTTTGTTTCTTTCCATGCTTGCTTATTATTACGACGTTAATTATGCGAATGAATTTGAACAATTATTTGGCGATTTATACATTGGTCGAAATCCGACGCCGCGAAAAAATAGTTATGTGGTGTTGGAATTTAACTTTTCCGGTCTTGATACGGCGAGTGCGGAGAATTTTCGGAACTCTTTTTTTGACAGCGTCAACTTTACAGTCCGACAATTTTTACATCGGCATAAAAACATATTTCGCAAAGCCGAACAGTTTATTGAACAAATTGACAAGGAAAAAACCACCCTGTCCATTTTGAATATTGCGTTCAATCTTGCTGACGAGGCGGGAATAAAAATATTTGTGGTTATTGACGAGTATGATCATTTTGCGAATGATCTTATCACGATGGGATCGGTATTAGGTAACGATTTTTATAAGAAGGTGATTACCGCCAATGGTCTTGTTCGTGATTTTTATGAGAAACTTAAAATTGCGTCCGGCAGAGGAATTGTTGATCATACTTTTATTACCGGTATTTCGCCGATTATGCTTGAAGACTTGGCAAGCGGTTACAATATTGTTATGAATTATTCGCTTAAATTACAGTACAATGAAATGCTCGGATTTACCCGCGACGAAGTGAATCAATTGATGGATTCACTGGGAATTGATGCGGAACGAATTAGTGTTGACATGGAACATTATTACAACGGTTATCGGTTTAACAGTGATGCGGACAACAAGGTTTATAATTCGACCATGATACTTTATTTTTTTGAACAGATATTAGAGAGCAATAAACCGCCGGTCAATCTTATTGATCCTAATTTGAGTATTGATCCTAAACGTTTAAAACGTCTTGTCCAAAATGAAAGTAATCGCAATATGTTGATCCAAATAATAAAAGACGGCAACATTGTTTCAAATATATTGGAAAAGTTTTCAATTGATCATTTGAATGATGATAGCCATTTTATTTCGTTGCTGTTTTACATGGGGCTGCTTACGATCAAAGAAGGTTGTCTGAACCAATTACGTTTAGTGATACCTAATTATTCCATTCAACGAGTTTATTGGGAACAGATTCGTCAGCTTATTGAAGAGAGTTCGCAACTGGTGCAGGTTAATACGGAATATCTGATGAAAGCAGTCAATGTCATCGCCCTTGAAGGAAACATTTATGATTTTATTGATTATGTTTCAAAAAACGTGTTCAGCCGATTATCCGATTATGATTTACAACATTTTGATGAAAAATATATTAAGGTTTTATTGCTTTCCTATTTACTTTTGAATAATCTTTATATTCCGATGAGTGAATATGAAACAGTTCCCGTCCGTACAGATATTTTTCTGCAACGTAATCCGAATTTTCCGCAGGTGAAATACGAATGGGTATGGGAATTGAAATATTGCAAGACCGATGCCAAAGAAACAGAAATAGATCAAAAGCGTAAAAAAGGGTTGGAACAATTGAATCGATATATTACAGCGTCACGCTTAAAAGATCGCCCCAACCTGAAATCCGCATTATTAGTGTTCATTGGAAAAGATAAATATGAAATTGTTGAAAATTAATGTGCAAGAAGGCGGCGTCAACCTTTGGCTAACAATTGACGCAAACAGTTTTACGTTTTTTATTGATACAATTTTCCACTTTTAGTTTTTTATTACGACAATGTTTTCCTCTTTCCGATTTATTATTCGTTTTATTTTTCTTGGCATACCGTTATTTTTGATCGGTGTGGTGTTGGTCTTTTTTCTTTGGCCTCCGCTATTGGTTTTGTTGCCGTTTACTATTGTTTTTTGGGGGGCGTTCAGGATACGCAGGCAACACATGGTTTGGACACTGATTCAAACCGCATTGGAAACAGAAACACCTATTCATGAAGTGCTTTACGCTTATGCGAGTACGTGCTGGGGACCTTGGTATCGGGCGAAAGTAATTCTGTTTGCGGACAAAATTCAGGCGGGATATGCGATTGAGGAAACGGCGGCGGCGGTAAAAGGTGTTTTGCGTTACGACATGGTCGGCTTGCTGAAACTGGGCGGATCACAACTATCCGGTAAACTGCTTACCCCAACTGCTACTGATCTTTGGCAAAACGGGTTGATACTGGAAGAATCAATATCACGAATTTACTGGTATTATTGGTATCTTCCTTTTATCATTCCGATAGTGTCCTTTTACATGATAGCAATTATGCCGAAAATGCAGATGGTTTACCGCGATTTCGGTATGCCTTTGCCGTATGTAACGACTTTTGTTATTAAATTGTCACAAATATTTATAAACTATTTTTATTTGTTTTTACCGTTACTTTTTATTGTGTTGCTTATACCGGTTTTTTATTTCATTTTACGTTTAGGAATTATTTCTTGGCGTCCGTTGGGAATGCGGCGAATAGTACGGATTCGTGATTCCGCACAATTTTTACGCCTTTTTGCCGCCGGTTTGGAATTAAAGCAACCGATAGAAGAAATCATTGCGGTGTACTCACTGGTGGTTCCAAGTTCTTATCTTCGCCGTTTGGGAAAACATTTTAACGAAAAAATTGCACAAGGCGCAAACTGGATTGAAACATTACGAAAAATGTATTGGCTGAGCCGCGGCGAGGCGGCGCTTTTAGAGTCGGCGGTTCGGACGAATCATGTTGAAGCGATGCTTCGGGAAGTGGCTAACAGCAAAGAACAACGTCAACGTACCACTGACAATATAACGATACAAATATTTTCCGTTTTATGTATTGTCGTGTTTGGATTATTTTCCGGATTATTTGCTGTTGCGTTTTTTATACCGCTTGTCCATTTGATTACCGCTCTTGCAAGTTGAACGTGAAAAGCAAAGAACGATTAACCGTGAACAAAAAATTTTTTTGTACAAATTGTTCATTTAATTATTTAATTAATAGTAATATAATCAGTAGAATTTTTGTATTCATACAACAGAATATTCCGAATGTCGCCAACGGTTTTAACCGCCGGAACATTAAACAATGACAACAAATAGAAATCCGTTAATAATTCACAGGTTTTTTTTATGACACTTCAATATTGTTTCAACAAATTTAACCGTCCGCGAATGCAATCGTTAAAACGTCACGGAATTTATTTACTGGATGCGTGTGTTGGTCTGGTATTGATTTCAACGGCGATGTTTATTTTGTTACAATCCTTGTTTCAACTGATTGATCACCGGACGGATCAAAAATTGCAACAGATTGCCGTCGATACGTTATTGAATGTTCAGGACATGATCGACCTGAAAACATTGTCGGACAATGATCGAGAAAAACTCGAACCGTTGGAAACAATGATTGCCCGATCATTACCGGACGGTCAATTGTCGGTTGAAAAGTTACAAAAACCGGCGGTGAATAACATCACCTTTTTTCGGATTATCATTTCATACGAAAACGGTAAAAACCGACCTCGTTGTGAACTGTCGATTGTCCGTGCTATTGATTCCACGCCTAAAGACACGCCTCCCGTTGAGGATGACGTGTTGGCAGAAAACTGAATAATTACATTTTATTAAATCCTTTATTTACAATGAATAACAAATATTCCGGTTTTACATTGATTGAAACGGTTCTCGCTTTTGCAGCCGAGACATTCGTTATCGGTTTGGGCGTTGGCGTTTTGTTTATGGTTACGGAAATGCGGATTAAAGAGTATCGCGGCAGTTACCTCTGTTCCTCGTATTCCCGTCTTTCCGAACAATTCCGTACCGATTTGCACGCCGCAACAACTTCCCAACTCGAAAATAATTCGTTACGTTTGACCTTTCCAAACGATGAGGAACTCGTTTATTCGATAGAACAAGCGGAGTTTCCCGAACAACCGGTTTTGCGCCGTAATAAAATGTACGCCAACAAGAAAATTGCAACAGAAACATATATACTTCCCGATCATTCTGTTGCTTGGTTTGTTTCCGACAAGGATGCCGGACTGATTGCTTTGAATATTTGGACGCAACCGGTTGACCGGCGTAGTCAGATTTTGGTAACGATGCCGAAAAAAGAAGACTTCAATCCGTTCACGCGTGAAATTGCCGGTCAAGACAAAATTGGAATTGATCCTCGTTACGCCGGTAATTGGCGCACAATTATCGGAAAAATTAAGAATGGTTTGTGATGAGTGATTTGTATCGCAAGCAGATTATAATTTTTATAGCATAAATAATTCTTTTTTTGTAACAAATCATAAGTCCCAAACCCTAAACAACAAATTACAAAATGTATAATTATCGTTTTCGTTTTTTCAATTGCCGGTCAAGGCGCGGCTTGTCAACAATTGTTGGAATTGCGGTTCTGGCAATCGTTGGCAGTACGATCATACTTTTAGCGCAAACAATTATTCGTGAACAACATAATAACGCATGGAAACTGCAAATAATTCAGGCGAATTTGCTGGTTGATGACTTGTATCGAATTGCGGAAAAGCGGAAGCAAAATATTTCGGTAACGATTCCGGCTTCTGAATTGCGAGGTGTTGCGGATTTCCATATTACCGCGACGGCGGAAGGCGAAAACGTAACAGTAACAGGAGAATATGCCGCAGAGGAACTTCCGGCGAACAGACATTATTCAACACAAAAACAATCAATACAAAAACAAAAATGAAACGAATTTTTATTTATTCGGGTGCGTTTACGCTGATTGAACTTCTTGTGGTGATTGCGATCATCAACATGTTGATAGCGATTCTTTTACCAGCGGTTTTGTCGGTACGGGAAACGATGCGGCGCGGACATTGTCAAAACAATCTGAGCAAGATTGTTTTTGCAACAAAAATGTATGAAGAATCATTTGGGGTTCTTCCGTTGGGAACGGTTAATGAGACCGGTCGTCCGATTCGGAATGTTCCGATGGGCAATCATCTTGGTTGGATTCCGCGTATTTTGCCGTTTTTGGAACAGACGGCTCTTTACAACACGATTGATTTTTCCAAAGGCGTGTATGATCCGGCAAACGAACAGGCGTGGCTTTCTGTAACGCCGGAGATTTTCCGATGTTCTTCGGACAGTTCCGGTGCGGGCGATAGTCACAGTAATTATATGGCGTGTCATGGAGGTTCGGAGATACCGATAGGCACGGATAATCGCGGCGTTTTTTTCCTCAACGGTCAATTACGGAGCAGAGATATTTTGGACGGAAATTCATATACGGTTTGGTTTGGCGAGGCGATGGTGATACCGACCGCTCTATGGCAAAAACAATTTCCGTCTTCCGGTTCATTCTGTACCTCGTTGGGTTGGATGTCCGGCACGCCCGGAACGATTCGCAATACCGGACACAAAATCAACGCTCAACCATTTTACGTAACATGGGCTATGCCGTTTAATAAAGCGGGACAAATCAATCCGGCAGGATTTCCGTACAGATTATCGGCCGACGTAAAAAATGAAAATGATACGGAGAATGAAAATGATCTGGAGACTGGCAACGTGTTACGTAGGACATTATGGTCAACGGAATTACC
The DNA here is from genome assembly GCA_031257725.1 of Planctomycetaceae bacterium. GTDB lineage: Bacteria > Planctomycetota > Planctomycetia > Pirellulales > Thermoguttaceae > WRKP01. The sequence continues at coordinate 8,397 of JAIROD010000644.1, forward strand.
GGAACAATTTCA
>JAIROD010000678.1 GCA_031257725.1 Planctomycetaceae bacterium
CTGATTATTTCGGAATTTGGGGGGCATCAGTGATTGGAGAATAATACCAATTTTCGTCCCGTTAGGGACGACATATTGGTAGAAAACAGTATAACAAAATGATCTGCGTCCCGTAGGGACGCAATGTTGGTGAAATTTATATTGGGCATTGATTCCAATTTTTACCAACATATCGTCCCTAACGGGACGAACATTTTTAATCGACCTCGTTTGCTACCAATATGTTGTCCCTAGCGGGACAGAAATACTAATACTCATCATAATCAAATGATCCCCAAAATATGAAATAATCAGAAAATATTGACGAAAGTAGGAGATCGTCTTCTCTTTAGAAAATCATTAAAACCGTTTTTTGTATTAGCGTATCAAAAAAAACTGATACGGTTAATATTGAACAAAGATTAGTAACCATTAACTTAAACTAATGTGCGTTGTTGAACATCGCATCAAACAATATTAAAAACCAGAATATGTTTTCCCATTTTTTTATTGATCGTCCGATTTTTGCGTGTGTTGTTTGTTTGGTGATCACGTTGCTTGGTGCGGTATCGTTTAATTCGTTACCGGTTGAGCAATTCCCTGATATTGTTCCGCCGACAGTTTTCATTATGGCAACCTATCCCGGTGCGAGTGCGGAAGATGTTGCCAATGCGGTGGCGATTCCGCTTGAAGAACAACTCAATGGTGTGGACAATATGATTTATATGGATTCACAATGTACCAGCGACGGTTCGTTGCGAATTACCATAACGTTTGAAGTGGGAACCAATCCCGATATTGCGTCGGTTCTGGTTCAAAACCGTGTTAAGGCGGCGGAACCGCTTTTGCCGGATGAAGTCCGGCGTTTAGGAATTCGGGTTGATAAACGGTCAACGAATTTTATTTGTTTCGTCAATCTGTTTGAAAAAATTCCTGAAATAACGGAACCCAAACCAGTCTTGCCGTCGGAAACGGGATCGCATGGAGTAGGAATTTCCGGTGCGTTGACGGCGGCTCAAGCCAATGGTCAACAGCAACAAGGAACGAAAAGCGGTCAATATCTTGCGAATTATGCCTCACTCTATTTGAAAGATCGTTTAGCGCGTGTGAATGGAGTTGGCGAAGTGATGTCGTTTGACCGTCGTACTTTTAGTATGCGTATTTGGCTTGACGAAGACGCGATGGCGGCTCGCGGGATTTCCGTACAGGAAGTTCGTGCCGCGATTCAGGAACAAAATGTTCAGGTTGCCGCCGGACGAATCGGTCTTGAACCGGTTCCTGATGGAATTCAAACCAATCTGGCTGTTGTAACATTGGGTCGTCTTCAAGATGTTTCACAGTTTGAAAATATGGTTCTTCGTATTGATTCTTCGGGAGGCGTTTTGCGTTTGAAAGATATTGCGCTTATTGAATTAGGCGCAGCCGACTATTCCGGTGAATCACGTTACAACGGAAAAATGGCAACCGGTATGGCGATTGCTCCGCGTGCCGGTGCCAATGCGTTGGAGGTTTCGAAAAATGTCGTGGAAGCGATGGAGTCCCTTAAAGAATCTCTGGAACGGAGCGGTTTAGAGTACGCTATTCCGTTTAACGCCACCGACTTCATTCAGGCAACGGTTGACGAGTTTTACGAAACGATCATTCTTTGTGTTTTATTTGTTGTCTTTACGATTTTCATTTTTCTTCAGGATTGGCGGGCGGCAATGATTCCGATATTGACCATTCCGGTGTCGATTATCGGAACTTTTTTCCTGATGAATCTTTTCGGGTTTTCGATCAACACGATGACATTGTTCGGTTTGATTCTTGTTATTGGAATTGTTGTGGACGATGCAATTGTTGTTGTTGAAAATACGCAACGAATTATTGATGAAGAACATCTTGATCCTCATGCAGCGGCGAAAAAATCAATGCTTCAGGTTATTGGACCGGTGATTGCGACGGTTCTGGTGATGATGGCGGTTTTCGTTCCGACGGCGATGATGGGAGGAATTGTCGGGCAACTTTATAAACAGTTTGCATTGACGATTGCCGGTTCTATTGGAATTTCAGGAATTTGCGGTGTAACACTGGCTCCGGCTTTGTGTGCGATTTTGCTCCGTCCTTCTGTGCCGAAAAATAGACGGTTTATTGCTTTCCGAATTTTCAACTTCATTTTTGACGGTTTCGGCAAATTTTATCTGAAGACCGTTAAATCGATGATTTACATTTCGCCGGTTATTTTTCTTCTTTGGGTGGGGCTAATCGGATTACTGCTTTGGGCGGTTACCCATCTTCCGTCCGGTTTTTTGCCGGACGAGGATCAGGGTGTTATCATGATGGAGGTAAAACTTCCTGAAGGAGCGTCGCAAGAACGTACCGCCGAAGTATTGACCCGTGTTGAACGGATTATTACGGCGCAACAAACGGTGATACGGAATGAAGATTACGCGAAACGGAATCTTGTAACGAAAATTTATGAACGGTTTTGGGATAAGAAAAAAACATACGTTGAAAGAGGCGGAATTAGATCGGCGATGTATATTTGCGGTTATTCGTTTATTGGCGGCAGCGGGTCGAATCTTGGAATGGTGATTATGCCGCTTCGAACCTGGAAGGAACGCCGTGACGAAGGGTTAAAAGTTCCTGCGATTCAATCGCGGTTACAAAAAGGTCTTGACCGGATTCCTGAAGCGGAATTTATGATGTTTACCCCGCCGCCGATTATGGGTCTTGGGATGACGAATGGGGTTTCGTATATTCTTCTGGACGAGCGTGGAGTGGGAGCGAATACGATTGCGGCGGTGATGGACGATTTGAAACAAAAAGCGGTTGATATGAATCCGATTGTTGCGGCGATGACGCCGTTTAATCCGAATGCGCCGCGTTTGTTCCTTGACATTGACCGTGACAAGGCTAAACGAATGGGTCTTAATTTGGGCGAGATTTTTGCCGCTCTTCAATCTTATCTTGGGGCGACGTATGTCAATGATTTCAATGTTTTTGGACGGACATATCGAGTGAATGTTCAGGCGAAAGGCGAATATCGGGACAATGTTCAGGATATTCTTCGAATCAAAGTTAAAAACAATGTTGGTACGATGGTTCCGTTGGAAACATTCACTACAGTTAAAGAAGTTGCGGGACCGCAATTGCTGACTCGTTACAATATGTTTCCGAGTGCGCAATTTACCGGAATTATTCGTCCTGACCGGAGTACAAGCGAAGGGATTGCAAAGATGGAGGAATTGAGTCGGACGTTACCGGATGGTTTTAGTTTTGACTGGACAGGACTGACGTTTCAGGAAAAGCGGGTTGGCAATCAGACGGCTATTTTCTTTGCCATTTCAGTTTTGTTTGCATTTTTAATTCTTGCGGCTCAATATGAGAGTTGGTCGGCACCGTTGATTATTATGATGGCGGTACCGCTTGGGGTAGCCGGATCATTGACGGCGGTTTCGTTATTCGCCATTCACGCCGGAAAAATGCCGGAAATCAATTTGTACACTCAAATCGGTTTATTAATGATGGTTGGTTTATCGGCGAAGAATGCAATTCTTATTACGGAATTTGCTAGGGATCGGCGTGGACATGGTGTACCGTTGGTTCAATCGGCTTTTGAGGCTGGGCGATTACGGTTGCGTCCGATTTTCATGACTTCGTTTGCATTTATTTTGGGGGTATTGCCGTTAGTTTGGGCGGACGGAGCAGGCGGTAATTCCCGAAATGCGATTGGCAATGGAGTGTTTGGCGGTCTGCTTATGGAAACAATGGTTGGTGTTTATGTAACGCCGGTGCTTTTTGTACTGATTCAGGGCATTGCGGAATTTTTTGAAAAACACATCAACGCGTTCCTTGCCCACAGCCGGACCAAAGCCCAACGCCAAGCTGCTATTGATGAAGTGGTTGTCCGACACGGCGACTAACGGTTTGATTAACCGCTAACCGCAGAGTCTCAAAGAGTCGTCCACAGATTAACGCAGATTATCACAGATTGTTAACGGCGGAGTTCACCCCGCCGTGAACAATCGAACAAAAATTCCGTCCCGCTAGGGACGACATATTGGTAGCAAACTACCAACATTTCGTCCCTAACGGGACGGAATCTTTATTTTCGCAACCTGCGCTTATTCACGATTGTTACCGGCATGACTTACTCTGTGATGACACCAACGCGGGGTGAACCCCGCCGTTAACGACCAAACCAACAAACGCCCCCCCTATCTGTGTTAATCTGCGTAAATCTGTGGATGATTTTTTGGAACCCCCGCCGTGAACAATCGAACAAAAATTCCGTCCCGCTAGGGACGACATCTTGGTAGCAAACGGCATAACAAAAATTATTCGCGTCCTGTAGGGACGCAATGTTGGTGAAATTTATATTTGGTGTTTTTTCTACCAACATTTCGTCCCTACGGGAC
>JAIROD010000695.1 GCA_031257725.1 Planctomycetaceae bacterium
CCATTAATTAATAAATTAATAAATTAATAGTTAACGACGGGGTTCACCCCGTGTTTTTAGTTAACGACGAGTTCACCCCATGCTTTGGGGGTAAGTCTAACAACGCGGGGCAAGCCCACACCGTTAACGTTCGGTAAATTCTGAATGAGGAGAGATTCCTAATTGGTGGTTAGGTCATTTCTAACCGTTTGTAGTATAGTAACTATTCCGTCATGGTTGTCCGAAAAAACGGATCGCTCATCAAATTCAATTCGTCAAACGTAAAATGCACGACTGAATAGTTTGTAGTAATAACAATGACAGACAGGGAATTGTTTTCTCCCCTTGTAAAAGATAAAGAAAATTATAGAATTAATTGATAATAAATAACAATCATTTGTAACGGTCGATTTTTATTTTCAACAAATTTGGTGAATTCTGAATTAAAATTATTAGAGATTCCCAATTAAAGATTATATGGCAAAATTTTTATACAAAATTAAGAAAGATGGTTCCGTCAAAACGGGTGTTATCAATGCGGAGTCGTTGCATTGGGCGTCGATTGAGTTACGGAAACAAGGCGGCGTTATTCTTAGTATCCGTAATATTCCGGACGGTGAAGCGGTTGGTGTTTTGGGCGGCGGTAAACGCGAATTGTTACGGACATTGATGGAGCGGCTTTTTATTTTCAGTAACCAAATTGAATTGTGTCTCCGTCAACTTGCTTCATTGCTCAAAGCAGGAGTTCCGATTCTGGAGGCGTTGTCGGCGGTTGGCGAACAGGCTCCGCCGTTACTCAAAAATATTTATTCACGTCTCGCCGAAAAAGTCCGACACGGTTATTCAATGAAGAAATCGTTGCAGGAAGATGCCGCCTGTTTCGGAGATGTTACGATTGGTCTGATTAGTGTTGGTGAAACGAATGGAACGCTGGACGAGATGTTTCGTTATTCCGCCGATTTGATGGAACGCAGCCGAAAGGTTCGCAGTCAGATCGTTCAGGCGTTCACCTATCCGGCGATTGTTATGGCGGTTGCGACGGGAGTTGGTTATTTTCTTGTCGTTCACGTTTTGCCGAAAATCATTGCTTTTATTTCGAAACAGTCGAAAACGGTTGAACTTCCGATGCCCACCAAAATTCTGTTATGGACGAATGATTTTATTTGGGCTTATGGTTTTTACCTTGTTCTGTTGCCGATTGTGCTGGCGGCGGCGTATTTTTTTGCACGAAAAACGCCGTCTGTTTGTGAACGTTTGGACTATTTTCTTCTCTACCTTCCTTTACTTGGCAAGGCGTACCGTGATCATTCCAACACGATGTGGTGCCGGACATTAGGGGCGTTACTGAAAAGCGGTGTTGGAGTTTTAACCGCACTTGAATTAGTCGAAGGCGTGATGAGTAATCGTCATTACGCCGCCCAATTCCGTAAAGTACACGGGATGGTTAAACAAGGCGAATCCATCAGTAAAGGTATTCGTAACACCACATTGGCGAAATTTTGTCCGTTGGCGCTTTCGATGATTGCGGTGAGTGAACGAAGCGGCAGTCTGGATGTTTCGCTACTTCACGCGGCTGATTACAGTGAAGAACAACTGAGCCGGCGTGTAACAATGCTTGGAAAGTTCATCGAACCGGCTATTTTTATTGTTATTGGCGGTATTGTCGGTTTTATCTATTTCGCCTTTTTCCTGGCAATGCTTGCCGCAACTCACAGTGCGGTTTAGTTTCATCCGTGTAACCTTTATACTTAATTTAACCTTTTACATTTAATTGTAACTATGAAAACTATTTGTCCGACTATTTTTGCGTTACTGATTTCGTTTCTACTGTTTGCATTGAATCTGTTTACATCAAATTTGTTTACATCAAATTTGTTTGCGGAGGAACCGATTCGAGTTCTCACGATTAATGTCCGGCTTTCCACTGCTCGTGATGGCAACAATTCGTGGGAGAATCGAAAGGAGTTTTTGACGGATATTATTGCAACGTCTTCCGATGCAAACAAACCGTATGATTTTATTGGTTCTCAAGAAACGGTTGTCGATCCGCGTCCCGAATTTAATCAGGTGAATTATATCGTTTCAAAAATGCCGGAATACGGCTCGATATGGCTTTCCCGTGAAAAAACGCCGGAAAAAGGAGAAGCGATGTTAATTCTTTGGCGAAAAGAACGTTGGCGAATTGATGAAACAGATCGGGGAACGTTTTGGCTTTCGGAAACGCCCAATATTCCCGGTTCGAAAACAGACCCGAAAGCGGGTTGTCCGCGATGTGTTACGTTTGGCTTGTTCCGCGAACTCAAAAACGGCAAGGATACCGGACGAAAACTTTATATTGGCAACACACATTATGATCACATGAGTGAAGAATCGCGTCAATGGTCGGCGAAACAAGTAATGGAATGGATTTCAAAACGAAAAGACCCCAATGCTCCGCTTGTGATTATGGGCGATTTGAATTGTGGTGAAAAAAGTCCGGCGGTCAGATATATGCAAGGCGAACCGATGACGATTGACAACACGGAATGGCAACCGCCTCTTGCCTTAACCGACACATTCCGTGCTGCCAATCCTGATGCGGTTGATGTTGGAACTTTTCACGGGTTTCAAGAAAAAGTGGGACGTGAAAAAATTGATTATATTTTTGCAACCAAAGAATTAAAAACGATTTCTTCAAAAATCATCCGAACCAAACGCAATAATCGTTGGCCCACTGATCACTGTCCTGTCGAAGCGATTCTCAGTTGGTGATGCAACAAAATTTGAAAAGACTATTTGTAACTATTCTGTTGTTTTAGGACTTGCTCATCCGGTATGGGACAACACTTGAACATATTGAGTTTCCCCCGTGTTTTAGGGTTAAGTCTAACAACGCGGGGCAAGCCCACGCCGTTAACTTTCGGTAAATGCTGAATGATGAGAGATTCCCAGTTGTAAATATTCGTGATTTCCGACCATTCGGTTTTCATGTGTTGATGTATAAAAAAAACAAAATATACTGTCAACGGCATGATATTGGTTGTTTTGGTTTGATTCAAGAGGTAGGCAACCTTTGATACACGACCTTGGGGGAGTTTGCAAATAAAACAACCAATTTCTACCCGTTGACAGTATAGACGGTTACGAGATTTATTGAATTTTGAATCACCTCTTACTCTT
>JAIROD010000700.1 GCA_031257725.1 Planctomycetaceae bacterium
CGCCCTGAAAGGGCAACACAAGCCAGCCCGCCGCAACGCGGCGGGTAACGGTCAAGACGATCAACGCCCTGAAAGGGCAGTAGATAATTGAAAGTTGAACATGGATCGTAATCAATCCGCTTGCAACACTCTCCGCTCTTAACTCTCCACGAATCTATTAATCAATTGCCCTTACAGGGCGTTGATTTTTTGGGCAATCGAACCCGCCACGATGCGGCGGGCTGGTATGTATTGCCCTTTCAGGGCGAAGGATTGATCGGCAACCTCTAACGGGAGTGAACAGAACATCGCCCCCAAACGCTTCCTAGCCGACTTGCCCCTATTTCCCGCCAGCAATCAGTTTCCAAACCAGTCAGAAACACAAATTACACAATCGAATCTGATTCACTGTTGCCTATCGGCAACGCAACCTTTCGGCGAAAGGTGTTCACCTACGGTTGCCTACCTCTTGAATCAAGCAAAAACAACCAATATCATGCCGTTTGCGGTATAGAGACGCAATGCATTGTAGTAGAGACGCAATGCATTGTAGTAGAGCCGCAATGCATTGCGTCTCTACATAGGATTTCAAGCCAATGGTGTCCTTCCTTCAAAAAAAACGAAACCGAATTTTCAAGTGTAATGAGTCTATCAATTGCCTTTTGGTACGCGACAATTGTCTTTTGGTACGTACCAATTGCCTTTTGTCAACCGCCTATTTTCCTTATTTTGACGTTGGCAACTGTTGTTTGTCAGTTGGGAATCTCTAATAATTCAGAATTTATCGAAAGTTAATGGCGTGGGCTTGCTCTGCTTTGTTAGCAAAACACGGGGTAAACCCCGTCGTTAACAACCAAACGAAAACTCCACTGAAATATGACATAATCGGGGATTTTTTTAATTGACCTTAAACATCGGAACGGTATAGAATGAAAAAAGAAAGTCTATTGGAGCAAGGAATAAAAAATACTATCGTCAAAATTTTGAACAAGGTAAACTTGAACAAGATAAACTTGAACAAGGTAAAAAAATTCCATGACTAGTTTACGATCAACAACCAGCCGCTTTGTTGAAAAAAACAGCAGTCCCGAAAACAATAGCCTGATTTACAGTGAACAAGTAAAAACGCTCCTTCACTGGACAGGTTTGGGAACATGGGTCTGGAATATCGCCGCCGGAACATTTGAAATTGAAACAGAATTTATTAAGCGTTATGGTTATGGGAAGGACAATACCGGAATCAATACCGCTCAAATATGGCAGTCGTTGATTCACCCGGATGATCTTGCGTCCGCAGTTCGTGATTTATTCAGCCTCCCGAATAAACAAACCGGTTTTTACAACAGTACCTTTCGGATTTGGGCAAAAGATGAACGTTGGGTTTATTTTCAGGTTCGCGGAGGTGTTACGGAACGTGACCGTACCGGAAAACCGCTTCGGTTGAGCGGAACCATTCAGGATGTTACCGAAATCAAAAACGCGGAAAAAATAATTCAACAACGCAACCGACTGCTTGAAGCATCAAATGATGCTACAAAATTGTTGCTGAATACAAACGGCGCCGATTTCGATAAACAACTCTGGAAATCGCTCGATATTTTGGGCAGAGCCGCATCGGTTGATCGTGTCTGTGTTTGGAAAAACAATCTTTGGAAAAACAACAACGAGAATGATAAAAAATGTTATACGGCTCGAATTTATGAATGGTCGCCAACCTGTCAATCCGAACAAACGGATAAATTTACCGTAAAATTTCCTGATGAAGAACTTATCCCGGAATGGGAAAAAATATTATCCTCTGGAAATTGTATTAACGGTTTTGTCCGTCTGATGTCTCCGGAAGCGCAGGAAGTGTTGCGTCCGCGAGGAATTATTTCGATTCTTATTGCGCCGATTCTTTTCGATAATGAATTTTGGGGAGTGATCGGATTCGACGACTGTCATCATGAACGGGTTTGGAGTGAACTGGAGATTGACGTGCTTAAATCGGCAAGCATGTTGATTGCCGCCGCTATCCGACGGCAAATGACCAGTGAAGCTCTCAGAAATGAAGAGGAACTTTTGAAATTGGTTTTAGACAGCAGTCCGGCCGGAGTGATCATTACGACAAACGGTATTGTCCGGCGTGCCAACTATTTGTGTTACCAACTGTTAGGAATAAGCGCCGGCGATCATATCGAGAAAATATATGCGGAACCGGAGTTACGAAATAATATTATTGAAGAAGTCGAAAAAAGCGGGAAATCCGCACTCCATAACAATATCACTTTTCGCTGCACCGATGGAACAATCCGTGATTTTATGACAACTTATCAAAAAATTGACTACAACGGCGATTCTTCACTTCTCTGTTGGGCGGTTGACATTTCCGATTTGAAAAAAACGGAAAAAGAATTATTGCTTGCCAAAGATGCCGCCGAAGTCGCCACACATGCCAAAAGTGAATTTCTTGCCCGAATGAGCCATGAAATCCGCACGCCAATGAATGCGATTCTCGGAATGACCTATCTTTGCCTGCAAACGGAACTATCCGAAAAACAACACGATTATCTTGAGAAAACTCAAACGGCAACCATGAACTTGCTCGGAATTATTGACGATATTCTTGATTTTTCCAAAATTGAAGCAGGAAAAGTCAAATTGGAAAATATTCCGTTTCGTTTGTCCGAAGTGGTCAAGGGCGTGTGTGATTTGCTGGAAATTAAAACCCAAGAAAAAGGTTTGAAACTGACTTCGAATATTGAGGAAACGGTTCATAATGATTTGCAAGGCGATCCGTTACGGTTACGCCAGATTTTGCTGAATCTAACCAATAACGCGGTGAAATTTACGGAAAACGGCGGAATCCGTATTGAAATTAAACCGGCAGAGATTAAACAAACGGAGATTAAACAAACGGAAATTAAACAAACGGAAATTAAACAAGCGGAAATTAAACCGGCAGAGGATACGATAACAGTTCAGGACGACAACAAAATTCGGTTGGATTTTTCTGTTTGTGATACGGGAATTGGTTTGTTGCCGGAACAGATTGACGGACTTTTTGAATCATTTTCACAGGCTGACGGTTCAACAACACGGAAATACGGCGGAACCGGATTAGGGTTGGCTATTTCGAAAAATCTGGTTGAACTGATGGGAGGTTCTATTGATGTGAAAAGCGTTCCGGGTAAAGAAACAATATTTCATTTTACTGCTGTTTTCGACAAAGTGGAAACGCCGACCGATTCGGTGTTGAAATCGGTTAATTCGTCATTTCATCGGGTATTGGTTGTTGAGGACGATCATTCTGTTTGCGAGATGATCAGAGATTTTGCATCACCATTCCATTTACGTTTTGAGTTTGCCGATTCCGGTCATGCGGCGTTGGAATTATTTGAACGGGCAACCGATGAACACGATCGGTTTGACCTTGTTTTACTTGACTGGACAATGCCGCAAATGAATGGTATTGAAATGGTTCACCGGATTCGTAATTCAAAAGAGATTGTTACACCGCCTCATTCAAAAGAGATTGTTACGCCGCCTCCGATTTTGATCTTATCAGCGTATGATCTTGATGAATTCCAACGACTAACACAAGAATTTAATCCGGCAGGTTTTCTTGTCAAACCGATTCAGCGAAAAATTTTTCAAGAAACGTTAATTGCGGTATTTAAAAAATCAGAATTGACGATTAACAACAAAAATATTGAAAATATTAAAAAAACAGAGACTCAAACGACAGATTCTCTTCGAGGTGCGAAAGTTCTTTTGGTGGAAGACAATAAGATTAATCAGATGGTTGCGGTGGAGTTATTGAAGATGTTGGGTATTGAAGTGAGTATTGCCAACAATGGAGTTGAGGCAATTGATGCGGTCAAGGCTCAAGATTTTGATTTAATTCTGATGGATATTCAGATGCCGGTGATGGACGGATTATCGGCGGCGCGTGAGATACGAAAACTTGGCAAATCCGGTTTGGACAAATTACCGATTCTTGCGATGAGTGCCAATGCGATGGACATTGATTATCGCAAGAGTCTTGAAGCCGGTATGAATGATCACCTGACCAAACCAATCAACCCCGAAAAGTTACGCCAATCACTTGAAGGTTGGATTTCACGGAACCAATAGGGAAACCTAACCGTCTCTACCGGGAATTTCTTATCATTCGGAATTTACCGAAAGTCAACGGTGCGGGCTTGCCCCGCGTTGTTCGAATTACGCCCCACAACACGGAGTAAACCCCGTCGTTAACGATTGGGAACCTCTAATCATTCGGAATTTACCGAAAGTTAACGGCGTGGGCTTGCCCCGCGTTGTTCAACTTAACCCTAAAACACGGGGTAAACCCCGTCGTTAACTATTAATTTATTTATTAATTAATTAATTGCTTGAAAATAAAAAATTGAATTATTAGGGGAGCGTTTTCCGTTTATGGGTGACGGTCACCCACAAAACAACAAACGTTTCCCTTGTCGAAAAAAATTGTTGTTGCCGGCGGTTTTTAGAAATTGCCGACCGTAGAAAAATCTTTTTGACGAATGTTCCTCTGACAATCTGCCGATACCAATTACAATAAAATCTATCGCTTTGATAGGCATTGATGATTTCGTTTCCATGAAAAGTAAATTGCGGCAATTCGTACAAAATAAATTTCTCCGCTGGCTGATGTCAACGGTGATTTTATTTTACGTCTTGGTGCCGCAAGTTGGTGCCTGTCATTGTTCGGATTGCCGTTGCAAAGAACATTCCAATTCTAATTCCAATCCGGCAACCATAACCGTTACCGCAGCAGTTGAAGACTCACCCCCATCAACCTGTTGTTCTCAGAATCAGAAAAAATCACACACCTCAGTATCAATTGCTGATGTTTCAACTAATACGCTATTAACTAAAAAAATTAAAAAGATTAAAACTCAAAGTTGTTGCGCACGAATGCCGGTTGACCGTGTTTCACATGATCTGAACGATCTTAATCAGGAACTCAATCAAGAATCACCGGTTTGTCCCTGTTCTCTGAAACAAGCCTACGATCAACCCAATTTTATTTTGCCGTCGTCAATTTTGTTGCGTAAAAGTTTGGACGAATTGTTGATTGACGGTTCTTTCTTGTATTCGTTTTCCGTTTCGACGATTCCGGTTGTTAAAATCGTTTCATTTTACCAGCCTTATGAATCGCCGGTTTCCCGGCTTCCGGTACGTTTACATCTCCTTTTGCTTGTCCTGTTGAATTAACGAAAAGTAAAAGTAAAAGTCTATTGCTGACAATTTTATCGTTTCAATTTTTTTTTCAGGATAATCTATATTTAAGGAGATTACAATGGCTATTTCTGCAACGAGTACAAATTCCGGTTACATTTCCGGTGCCGCTTCCCAAAGCGGTACTGTTTCCGGCGGCGCGTCCTGTTGTTCTTCAAAGGGCGGCAAACAAGCTGCATGTTGTGTTGGGCGTGATCCGCAAGACTGCGTCAAAATTTGTTCCGGCGGTCAGACTTCGTCGGCACAAAAAACGGCAACCTACGCGCCGTCACGCCAATCGGCAACTCAAACCAGCCGAACAGCAGCAACCACCACAACACTTCGAGCAAACAGTACGGCGAATACTTCGACCAGTTACGGTAGAACGTCCACACAGGTTGCCGGTAGTTATGGTAGAAATGCAACTTCCGCTCAGGTTTACCGTTCCTCACTCAGTTGGGTAAAATGATGTAGCGGAAAACGGAAAAGTTGATAGTGGGGAGTAACGCAGGTAATTTGGTAACGGTCTATTTTTATTAACCACAGAAAACACAGTGTTCACCGAAAGTTTACCGCCAATATGTTGTTTCTAAAACGAAACAGAAAAATGAACCAAAAATCCCGGTGTTCTCTGTGGTAAAAAATAAAATAGACAGTTACGTAATTTGCTCTGTATTTCCCACTATCAACGATATATGCGTTATACTTAAATTTTTCGGTTTTTTGGGAAAATTTTCCTAGCGTTCACCGGCTGGTTGTTCAATTAGGTCAATTAAAGTAGAAAAATTGCGAGGTAGGCGATCCGTCCGCTGGACGGTCGCGCCGGTTGAGATTTCACTGACACCAGGAAGGTTTGTCCAGTCTATCGCACGTCGATTCAATAATAAACCGTTTTGCTGGGGCAAACCGTTGGGGAATCAGTGAAATCTCAACCGGCGCGACCGTTCGGCGAACGGTCGCCTACCGGCCAATAATTGACCTAAAATTTTTATCCATGTTAACAACCACCCTCTGAACGCTAGGCAATATTGCTATTTCCAGCACTGAAAGTTTGGAGGTTTTTGTGATTCCTTTTAATGGGCATCTCTTCAATTTTTTATTTTATGCCTATTAATTAATAGTTAACGACGGGGTTTACCCTGTGTTTGGGGGTTAAGTCGAACAACGCGGGGCAAGCCCACACCGTTAACGTTCGGTTAATTTAGTTAACGACGGGGGTTACCCCGTGTTTGGGGGTTAAGCCTAACAACGCGGGGCAAGCCCACGCCGTTAACGTTCGGTTAATTTAGTTAACGACGGGGTTTACCCCGTGTTTGGGGGTTAAGCCTAACAACGCGGGGCAAGCCCACGCCGTTAACTTTCGGTTAATTTAGTTAACGACGTGATTTACCCCGTGTTTGG
>JAIROD010000712.1 GCA_031257725.1 Planctomycetaceae bacterium
GGAAGGATTGGATGTTCTCGGTTCCGGTGATATTGTTACCGGAATTGTCAATGAAAAGGGAATTAACGAATACGGAACATTTGTCCTCAATCTGTCAAAAAATGAAACATTTACAAAAACAATTTCAGGAACAGGATCGTTTCAAACAACCGGTGCCGGAACATTGACATTGACTCAAGAAAACAACTATTCAGGAGGCACGGTCATTGGAAACGATACAACAATTTTTGCGCAAAAGATTAACTCCATAGGAAGCGGTGATATTCGTAACGATGGAACACTCATTTTGGATTTAACGTCGAACAATAACGGAATACTGAAACAATTTATGAGCGGAAGCGGAAATCTCGAAAAAAGTGGAAACGGTCGTTTGGAATTGACCAAAGCGAATACTTTTTACGGAAAAACAACATTGTCCGCTGGAACGCTTCTTTTGAGAAATGAATTAGCGTTGCAAAATAGTTTGCTGGATTATCAAAGCGGAACATTAGATATTGGAACTTTAACCAAACTCTCACTTGGCGGAATTGCCGGAACACAAAACTTGTCCCTGAATAACCAATCCGGACAATCAATTGATCTGACTCTTAACGCTAATAATCAGGAAGATTCCAGATACAGCGGAAATATTACCGGAACAGGCAATGTAACAAAAACAGGATCGGGAACGCAAATTTTCGCCGGTCAAAACACTTATTCCGGCGGAACATTGATTTCAGACGGACGGCTTGTTTCGGTTGGCGTTACAGGTTTTGGAACCGGCAATGTCGTTAATAACGCCGAAATGGAATTTAACATCAACAGTGAAGTAGAAACGTATGAAAAAACAATTACCGGAACGGGTTCTTTGTGGAAAAGCGGTTTAGGTACGTTAAACCTTGTCGGTGAAAATAACTATGAAGGCAATACAATTATTGAAAACGGACAGATTAACGTTTCATCGCTTGATTCACTTGGATACGTCACTTGTCTTACTGATAACTGTCCTGCTGTTGACTGTCCTGATGATTGTCCTACTATTGACTGTCCTACTGATGACTGTCATATTACAAACCGTTCTGTTATTATTCGAGGAGAAAATGCATCGTTGTTTCTTGATCTTGCGGACGATGCAACGTTTGAACAAAATATTACCGGACAAGGTTCTATTTACAAAGCCGGAACAGGAATATTAACGTTCAAAAAAGATTTGAATCTAACCGGTTCAACTCATGTTCTTGCCGGAACACTGCTTGTCAATGCCAAAGCAACATCGGCAATAATCGTTTACAACGGCGCAACACTCGGCGGAAGCGGCATTGCCGATAATAATGTTACATTCAAAAGCGGTTCTTCACATTTTATCGGACAAAAGGAAAACGCAAAACTGACCTCGTTTTCCGCAAAGAATATTAACTACGAAAATGATTCCACTGTTTATATTAAGGTTGGCATGAACGGCAGTGATCAGGTGATTGCGAAAGACGGGTTTGATTTTGCGAAAGGCGGCGGTGCGGTCAATGTTGTTCTTCTCAATCTCGGTCTTGACGATTTTGATCCTGAAACAACTATTTCTCCTTCCGAATACACCGTTTTCGTTGCGGAAAATGGAAAACTGCTGCTCAACGGTCAATATATCGGCAATACCGAAAGTAATTCCGATACATTAACAGTGGACGGCGTGAACGGAGAAATCCGTTTTCTTGCCGCACCGGAAGAAGGACTTGGCGTTCTCGGCTATTCTGTTACGACCACAGAAAAAGCGGTACGAAATATTACGTTAAATCTTGCGGCGGTGAGTCCGGCGGCGACGGCGTATCTGAACGCCAATCAACGTGCGGTGTTACGGGGAATTGCCGATGCGGATATTTTCGACGGAATTTATGCGTACAACAAAGAAACCCGCGGCGCGGTGATTGACCAGACCATGCCGCTAATTCAAACCGCAATGCCGTTCCTGACGGAACGAAGTGTTACACAATTTAATCTTGCAACCTTTGATCGGCTTCGTTTTCTGCGTGAACCGCTTGCGCTGACGGATCGTGAAATCAACGCCTACCGCGGCGCATCACACCGTTTGACTCCTATCCATTCACGAAACAATTATCTCTGGTTTCAGAATTTCGGTGATTTTATTCGTATGAGCGCCAACAACGGCGTGCCGGGATTTCAGGTCAATTCATACGGTTTTACGGTCGGAGCGGATCGGGGAATCAATTCTCATTCTTCGGTTGGTCTTGGAATGGGCGGTTATTTTAGCGATCTGGACGCAAACAATGTTTATCAGAAAGGCGATGTCGGTTCTTATCTGATTTCGTTGTACGGTAATTGGGTCAATGACGATCATTGGATGATTACCGGTTCCGCCGGATTCGCTTTCAGTTCGTATGAATTAACACGGAATGCCCCAACATTCGACACCACTCTAAACAGCCGGCATAACGGAACAACTCTTTTTGCTTCCATAGAAGGTTCTAAAAAATTATTGTTCGGAAAATATGAAGTCTCGCCGTATTTTGGAGCGGATTTGATTTGGCTCTGCGAAGAAGGATATCAAGAACGCGCCGCAACCGGTTTACAAAGTTTGGCGTTGAATATTAAGAGTCAGGACACGTTTTCGGTTTTGAGTACGGCTGGTATTCGGCTTGGGCGATCCATGCGGCTGCTCGGCGGTAACATTGTCAATCCGTCCTTGTATGCTGCATGGATTCATAACTGGACAGAAAGTGATATTGCAACAACCGCCTCATTTTTCGGTGAACCGTCATTCAAAATTCGCGGTGCTTCGATGAATCGTGACCGCGCGCAACTGGGAGCAAACCTCAATATGACCCTGAATAAACGAACAAATATGTTTGCCCGATTCAATGCCGAACTCGCAACCCGTTACAGCGATCTGAGTTTCCATCTGGGAATTAGTTTCGGTTTCTAAAATTTTCGTAACTATTCAGTTGATTGATCTATTTATTGTTATTGACGTTTTTAAACGTTTGCCATCGGGTCAACGCCGTAGGCGTTTTATGTGAATAACCGCCGGTTTCAACCGGCGGTAACGGACAAACAACTATCTCAACCCCTTTATGGGTTGTCCAAAAGCGGCATTAAATTTGATCAATATTTTTTAGTGCAACCCCCTAAGGGGTTGAGTTTCGTGGGATGCTTTTCCGCCGGTTGAAACCGGCGGTTATTCACATAAAACGCCTAGCCCGCATATTTCATGCCCTTTTTGATACAATTTTCATTTATTTTTCGTAACGTACCTGTTTTTAAGGAGTTACGGAGAAAAACATGCAAAAACATGGATTTTTGGACGAAAACAGTGTGTTTTTTCTATTTTTTTAACACTAATTTGATCATACTGAAAATTTCAGATTATCCTGAAATATGTGTACAGTGGTGAATTATTCGGGCTAGAACAATGATCCCCCCCCAAATTCTGAAATAATCAGAAATTTTGTAAGACAATTTGTATTACAATACAGTAAACCGTAAAAGGTTATTTTAGAGGTTCTCCTTTATTAGACCTTTTCTCTAACTTGACAGGATAAACATGATTTTATTTGATTTTTATCCTGTCAATCCGGTGAATCCTGTCAAAAAATAGGTTTTTAGAAGTTGCCTTTTATGTTTTTACCACAACGTTC
>JAIROD010000420.1 GCA_031257725.1 Planctomycetaceae bacterium
GTATTACGTTACACACTCTTTAACAAAAAAGGACTTTAACATGAGAAAACTTGATTTTCTATTTTTGACTGTTGTCTGCATTTTGACCGTTATTTTGGTATCGGAATCGCAGGGACAAACTAGTTTGCAGCCGGTTGGTTTGCAAGTGGAGTATCAAACCGAACCGATTGGAATCGGAACGAAAACGCCGTGTTTCAGTTGGAAATTGTCCGACTCGAATTTCACACAAGGACAAAAACAAACTGCGTATCAAATTTTTGTTGCAAGTAACAAAAAGTTGTTGGCGGAAAATAACGCCGATATTTGGAACAGCGGCAAAGTCGAATCCGATCAATCGCTTTTAATTTCGTACAGCGGAAAAAAAGAATTACAATCCAGCCGCGAATATTATTGGAAAGTGCAGGTTTTTGACAAAGACGGAAAGCCGTCGGCGTGGAGTGAACCGGTGCGGTTTGTTACAGGATTGTTGAATCCAACAACGGATTGGAACGGCGCAACATGGATAAAACATCCGTCGGCAAAACGTACTCAACATATTTGGTTTCGCAAAAATATTCATCTCAACAACGAACCACACGCAATTTTTGCACATATTGCATCGCTCGGACATCACGAACTTTATATTAACGGACAAAAAGTTGACGACAGCGTTCTCGCTCCGGCTTTGACTAATTTTCAAAAAAGACTTTTTTACGTAACTTACGATATTTCAAAATTTCTCGAAAAAGGTGATAACACCGTTGCGATTTGGTTTTCATCCGGCTGGGCAAGTTATGACCGTATAAAACTCACACCACTGCTAAAAGTAAAAATTAACGGCATAGATTCTGCAAATCAGCCTGTAACGTTTAATTCCGATTCGGCGTGGCGTTGTGCGATTAGCAATAGTTCGGATACGGTTGAAATTTTTTCGTTCAACAATAACGGCGGTGAAATTGCGGACGCACGCAACGAAAATCCAAATTGGAACAAACCGGATTTCGACGATTCTCAATGGGAAAGAGCGGTAACACAAAATTACAATATTGAACTTACCGCACAGGATATTCCGCCGTCGCGAATTATTGAAACGATTCCTGCACAAAAAATTATTGATCTTGGCGGCGGCAGATACAAAATTGATTTCGGCAAAAATTTTACGGGTTGGTTGAATTTCAAATTTTACGGACTTTCCGCCGGAGACAAAATTACGATTGGTTCCGCCGACGATGAAAAAACGTTTTGCGATTTCAATATTCGCAACTTTTTTATTGCGTCCGGCAAAGACGGTGAAACATTTCAAAATCGTTTTAATTATATTGCGGGACGTTACGCCAATCTTGTACTTGCCCAATCCGCAAAAACAAGTGATGTGATTGAAATTGAAAAAGCGGTTTACGGAAAATTGGACGAATCCGCCGCAACTGTTGACGCAACCGAAGCGGTGAAAAAAATTGTTGCCGATGGAAAAAGTAACTTTGACGTGAACGAAGTTACCAAAGCGGTCGGTGATCCGAAGCGAAATTTTGTGAAAACACTGGCAATCACTTACAAAGTGAACGATAAACCGCAAACCATTTCAGCGAAAGACGGTGAAACGGTAATTTTGTCGAACAATAAATGGAAACAACCTCCTCGATTGGAAGATTGCACGGCCTACGCGGTGAGTACCGATTTGAAACGAACAGGACATTTCAAAAGTTCCAACGAATTATTCAACAAAATTTACGAAACGGATATTTGGACATTTTTTGCAAACACGCAAGAAGGTTACACGTCTGATTGTCCGCATCGTGAACGCTGCGGTTACGGCGAAGTGGCGACCGCGTGTTCGTGGGGACTTGGGTTGCCGAATCTTGATGCAGGTGCGTATTACCGGAAAGTTGTCCGCGATTGGGTTGATGTTCAAACCGAAGACGGTTGGGGACGGCATGTTGCCCCGCAGCCGCACGACGGTCACTGGGGCGGCGCAATGTGGTCAAGTGCCGGAATGAATGTTGCCATGCACCATTATCAACATTACGGCGATAAACAAATTATCGAAACGGTTTATTCTGCCGCGAAACGCTGGCTCGAATTTCTCAACGCCAACACAAAAGACGGATTACTGCAACAATATCGCAAAGAAAATAACGGTCATTTTCTTGGCGATTGGCTTGCACCGCATTCACGAAGTGAATTTGGAACATCAATTCAATCGGTTTATTTCAATAATTGTGTTTACGCAATGAATTTGGAAACGTTTATTGATTTCGCAAAATTATTGGGGCATAAAGATGATGTTGCGCTATACCGTGAGCGGCTTAAAAAACTCCGTCCGGCCATTCACGCTAAATTTTACAACACCGAAAGCGCAACATATTGTACGGGAACTCAAGTTCAAAACGCTTTCGCAATTTTAACCAATGTTACGCCGGACAATGAACGTGCGAAAGTTGCAACATTTATTCATAATGATTTGAACGGCAAACATCCGTATTTTGATATGGGAAGTTCCGGTTTGACGGTGTTGTTAAAATATTTTGTTGCCAATTCGGGCGAAGGCAAAACGGTTGCCGCCATTTTGAATAAAACGGAATTTCCGGGTTACGGATATTTTATTGACAAGGGCGAAAGTACGTGGCCCGAAGATTGGAAAATTGATGTTCCGAGCAAGATTCATACGTGTTACACCGGTATTGCCGGCTGGCTTATCAAAGGGCTTGGCGGTATTCAACTCGATGAGATGCAACCGGGTTACAAACATTTTATTATTCGTCCGGTAATTGTTGACGAGACGACGTTTGCCGAAGCGTCGGCGGAATCGCCTTACGGTCAAATTGTCAGCCGCTGGGAACGTTCAAAAGACAATGTAACACTATCAGTCATCATTCCTCCCAACACGACTGCAACCGTTTATGTTGACGGCAAACCGCGTGAAGTTGATGCCGGTAAATATGAATTTAAATGGTAAAAAATCCTCTCCGTGTTTTCGGTGTTTTATGATATACCCTGCACTTTCCAAATTTTTTCATTAAAAAATCCCTTGTTTTTCAGGTTTTTTTGAATAAAATATATTTAATTATATTTTTGTACATGTCCAAAATGATTATCATTTGGTAAAAATTGAAAAAATAAGGGATTTTTAAGGAAATTTGATTAAATTTTTTGTAAAGTACAGGTACAATGACAAACAAGCCAAAATGATTTTAGAAATTTCAGAAGAGTATTGGCAAATTCTGAAGAGTGAACATTGGGGACTTTGACGAAAAAGATGGTGTTTTAGTTGCAACTATTCAGCCAAACTATCATTCACCGATCTATCACTTAACAGATGATATTCC
>JAIROD010000421.1 GCA_031257725.1 Planctomycetaceae bacterium
TAAGTTTTTTCCTAGCGTTCACAGGGTGGTGTGTTAAAATGGATAAAATTTTAATAGCGATCTGGAATTTCAAACGACGGGTGCAATGCTCCCGTATCTGTTTTTCTACAACATTGCATATTCTGCTGAACTGACAAGGTCAAGCATTTGTAGATGTTGCCTTCAAAAATTTACCTAAATTAACAACCACCCTGTGAACGCTAGGGAAAATTGCCACGCGATAAAGGTACGCTCAAATTGAGCAATACAGTAGTATTAGGGGTTACCCCGTGTTTGGAGGTTAATTCGAACAACGCGGGGCAAGCCCACGCCGTTAACTTTCGGTAAATGCTGAATTATTAGAGATTCCCAGTTGAAAATAAAAATCCGAAATAATCAAAAAATTTTTCGGGGTGTCTTGGAACAATAAATTGAAAAAATTAAAATATGGGGACTGTGTTTTTACTAACGAGATTATTTCCCTATTTTTTTACTTTTCCATTATGGCTTCGCAACAGTGGTATTATCGTAAAGGAGTAGCCCGATTCGGACCGGTTTCCAGTGCGGAAATTAAAAAAATGGCTGCCGAAGGTAAATTGGAACCAACCGATTTATTACGCGGTGTTGGAATGACCGAATGGGTTCCCGCATCGAAAATCAAAGGGCTTTTTCCGAAAACAGAATTAGAATCCGTATCCGTATCGTCAACAAAATCAACGCTGTCACAAAAAACAGAAGTTAAACCGAAAATTGATGATGAATTGGGACTTGCTCCTTTGGAACCAATTCAACAAGAAGTTGCTCCGGCAGTCAAACCGACAGCGAAACCGCTCCCCCAACCGGCAGCAACAACACCAGTTTCCAAACCTGCATCAGCTTCAAACTCTAATCCCAACTCTGCCCGAAAATTGCCGTCGGCTCGATCAGTACCGCCTTCTGTAACATCGCCAACAGCCCAACCCGCCCCCAAAACTCCGACCATTCCGGCAGCTCCACAAATTTTAGCCGCTTCCAATACTGCGAACCCGTTTGCACAATTTGGTTTGGAACAAACGCCGCCGAATGATCCGTTTGCGATACCGAATGATCCCTTTGCAACGGGAATTCCTGCTTTGGGGAATTTGGATAATCTTGTTGCGTTGGAAAAGCAAGGGCAAACCATTTATCGAGAACCCACCGTAATCGCAGAACCTGATCCTTTTTCCAAAAAGAAAGAAACTCAGTCGGCAACACAATCCGATTGGGTTGCCGATTTAGGACCGGCCGGTACCGTATTGACGCTTTTAATGCCTTTTATGTGTATGTTAATTCTTGGTTACGCTTGCGGTGCAATTTACGCTTTGCGAATGTACATTATGGGAATTATGACCTATATTATGGCAATGACTTTTATTTTCAGTATGACTTCCGGAGTTACTAAAATATCGGGACTTTTTGCCGGAAATTGCCTACTCAAATTAAAAATCAAAAACGAAGTTCTTGCTCTTGGTTATGGGGCGTTACTGGGTCTTTTTTCACTCTATGTTTTCATGGCGGGACATATTTGGATGACGATTAATGCCAATCCGTATCGCGGTATGAGCGTTAATAAAAACAATGTTCAAATACGGGAAATGGATGAAGATGGTCGAAGTCTTGTGTTGAGACCGGATGAACCAACTCCGTTTGCCAATCCGGATTTTGTGCCGCCCGCCGCAGAAGAAAATGTTGCAGAAAATGAAGGAAATGAAAATGCTGAAAACGCTGAAAATGAAAAAAATGGAAATGAAGCGGAGGAAAAAGACGGAATGGCAAACGGAGAACATGGGGAAAACGAAGCGGAAATGAACGAAGAATCTGAAATCACTGCGGAAGAACCGGAAGAAAAACAAAAAAATTGGGAAGCGGAACAGATGGAAATGCAAGAATC
Source organism: Planctomycetaceae bacterium (assembly GCA_031257725.1). GTDB lineage: Bacteria > Planctomycetota > Planctomycetia > Pirellulales > Thermoguttaceae > WRKP01. The sequence continues at coordinate 1,889 of JAIROD010000421.1, forward strand.
GGTTGAAAGGTTAATGGATATTGTCGATAAATTCGAGAACGGAATTTCGATATGGGCATCATTTTCACCGCTTTATGTTTTCCTTTCTTTTTTACCATTTGGTCTTTTATTGTGGCCGATCAATGCTTGTATTTTGATTTTTGGTACCGCTCACGCAACATGGACGTCGAATCTTGGTTATGATCCGACCAAAGGCGGAATGTAACCGATAACGGATTTACTTTTTTTGAAACCTTAGCACGATTTCCGTGTGAATGTTACCGATGACAAAACTTTATCCTTTTGAATCTCATTTTTTTGACGTGGGCGGATTCCGGTATCATTATCTTGACGAGCAACGTCCGAGAAATGCGGTTAATCGGGAAGTGTTGCTCATGGTTCATGGCAATCCGACTTGGTCTTTTTATTGGCGTAATCTTATTACGGCGTTTCGAGATCGGTATCGGGTGATTGCGGTGGATCATCTTGGTTGCGGATTATCGGAGATGCCGGACGAATTGCAATATCCATTCACCTTAGAACGTCGAATCGACGATCTTTGCCGGTTGATTGAAGGGATTGACTTACAGCGTGTAACTCTCATTGCTCATGATTGGGGCGGGGCAATCGGTATGGGGGCGGCAGTTCGGTTACCGGTCAGGTTTGACCGGATTGTGTTGATGAACACGGCGGCGTTTTGCGGATTTCAGTGTCCGTTACGAATTCGGGTATGCCGGATTCCCGGTTTGGGGCGGTTGTTGGTTCAAGGTCTCAATGTCTTTGCAAAATGGGCAACATGGATGGCGATTGCCAATCGAAAAGGGTTGCCGAAAGAAGTTCGGGAAGGTTTGGTGTTGCCGTACAATTCATGGAAACATCGAACGGCGTTATATCGTTTTGTGCGGGATATTCCGCTTTCGTCGCGACATCCAACCTACAAAACACTTCGCGATATTGAAGAGTCCTTGTCTCTATTCCGTAACAAGCCGGTTTGTTTAATTTGGGGAATGCTCGACTGGTGTTTCACGCCGGACTATCTCAAATGTTTCCTCCGGTTTTACCCTGAAGCCGATGTTTACCGTCTTGACGACGCTCACCATTATCTTGTAGAAGATGCCCCCGAAGAGGTTATAAACGCCTTAAACGAATTTCTACAACGACATTGACAAGGGAACGATAAAAATTCGGTTTTCTGTCTCGTAGGAACAACATATCGTAGGAACAACATATCGGTAGCCAATTGTTATTCTTTCGCTCTGAAAGTGCAGTAGATTCAATGGGAGTTGAACATGGAGACCGAACTATGATTTTAATGATTGAATGAAAACTATGATTAAGAAAATCATAGTCAATCACAATATTTCAACGTAACAGTTTCTATCTTTCCATTGGTCTGAACTTTGATTTATTGTAATATTTCAGTGGAATATTCCTGATTTAGGGGAAAGTGGATAGCCCCCTACCAACCTTATTTTCACCTTATTTTCTTAACAAAACGATTAGACAAAAAAACCTAGTAGCAAGAGTCCTACCAGAAACCAAACCTTATTACCTTAGTGTTCCTTTTTTTAATAAGGTAATAAGGTTTGTCTTTTGTAGGAATCATTGCTACTAAGGTTGTTTTGTTTGAAAATAAGGTAAAAACAAGGTTATTTGAAACAATTATTATTCATTTTAGCAAATTTAGCTGATATATTACAAAAAAATATTCCACTGATATATTACGTAAATTTTACATTTTTAATTTTCGTACATATAAATTTCAATTTAAAATAGA
>JAIROD010000733.1 GCA_031257725.1 Planctomycetaceae bacterium
GGACTCTTGCTACTAAGGTTGTTTTGTTAAGAAAATAAGGTGAAAATAAGGTTGGTAGGGGGCTATCCACTTTCCCCTAAATCAGAAATAATCAGGAATATTCCACTGAAATATTACAATAAATTCATAAATTCACAAATTCATGTCAACGATGAACATTTTTTTGCCCAGATATGATGATTCAAAACAGAACACGGGAAATTAAAATTGGAACGGTTATTATCGGCGGCAGTCAACCGGTGGTACTTCAAAGTATGGCGGCAACCAAAACCGCTGATATTGCCGCAACCGCAGAAACTTGCCAACGTTTAGCCGAAGCCGGAGCGGGAATGGTACGTATTGCCGTCGATACGCAGCATGATGCGGAGTCGCTTCGTGAAATTCGGAAACGGACAACGACAACCCTTTCCGTTGATTTACAGGAAAATTACCGATTGGCGGAAATTGTTGCGCCGTATGTTGATAAAATTCGTTATAATCCCGGTCATCTTCATCACGCCGAACCGGAAATTTCTTGGCAAAAAAAAGTAGAACGAATTATTGAAATTGCACGAAAATATGATTGTGCGTTACGAATTGGAGTTAATTGCGGAAGTCTTGATCCGTCGGCAACCGCCGGCAATGATCCGATGTTTGACCGTACATCAAACCGTGTGTCGGATAATGCAATAAACAATGCAATAAACAATGCAATAAACGACACAATAAACAATACAATAAACAATGCTTTGAACAGTGCCGTAAAACATGCGGATTTTATGGAGTCGCTTGATTTTCGGCGTTTTTGCGTATCGATTAAGTCTTCGGATCCGAAAGCGGTTATTTCGGCAAACCGGCAATTTGCATCATTACGGCACGATATTCCTCTTCATCTTGGTCTTACGGAAGCCGGAATGCCGCCGGAAGGCGTGATGAAATCACGGCTTGCCCTGGAACCGTTGTTGGCGGAGGGAATCGGTAACACGCTTCGCGTTTCGTTGACTGTTCCCAACAACCGCAAGCAGGAAGAAATTGAAGCGGGCAAACTTATTTTGCGCAACATCGAACAAGGTAAAATACTGACAACCGCCGATTGGACACCGGATCGTTTCAATATTATTAGTTGTCCGAGTTGCGCGAGAGTTGAAAATGACCGGTTTGTTATGTTAGTGCAACAAGTTCGGGAGGCAACCCGATTTATGAAGGATATACCGATAACAGTTGCGGTCATGGGTTGTCGTGTCAACGGTCCTGGTGAAACGGATCACGCCGATATTGGACTTTGGTGTGGTGCAAAATCGGTCAATCTCAAACGCGGTACCACTCTTCTCGGAACATTTTCTTATGACGAAATTGTTCCGAAATTACTCAAAGAATTAGAACAATTTCAACAACAATAAACGCTTCCGGTACTGAATAATTACAATCTTTTTAATCCATTCCGGTCAATTTTTAATTGTCAATTTCGGCTCTTTCAAAATACTGTTTGGGACAATTTTGTTGTTTTTGCCAATATTCTAACGATGCCGATTAATTGGTTAAAGTTTATAACTCTTGAAATCTAATAATGTTATGTCATGTTTTGAAAAGAACAACTCTTTGGCATGAAAAATGCTCGTATTCGAGGGTGAATAACATGACCGGAACCATTGTTGTACCCAATCTTTAATAACATCCGATTTCAAAGGAACGAACACACTTGGATAGTCAACAAATTTTAAATAATCCTCAGGTTTTTTATTCGCCGGTAAACAAAATGCACAACAGTAAAGTAACAGATTGTTTTTCCGAGTGTACGGTAAGCGATTCCGCCCACTGCGCATGTCGGCGCGATGATTTACGTTTACTTTACGAAGTCAGTGTCATTTTGTCGGAAATGCAAAGTGTCGAGAATGTTTTCAAATCACTGCTGGAGAAAATGGCATCTTGTATCGGAATTGTTCGCGGCGCCATCGCTATTCTCAATCGCGTAACAGGCGCGATTGATATTGCCGAAGGTTATGGACTGGATCGGGAACAGTTGAAAAAAGGTTGTTATTTGCCCGGTGAAGGTGTAACGGGAAAAGTCGTCAATACCGGTAACCCAATCGCCATTCCAAGAATCTCCGAAGAACCGCTCTTTCTTAACCGAACCGGCGCAAGAAATATGAAAGAAGCCGGCAACACTTCATTTATCTGCGTACCCATTCGGCTTGATATTGAAGTGATCGGAACAATCAGTATCGATATTCCCTACTCGCCCGATTTATTGGACGATAAAGTACGCCTGTTGACGATTGTCGCGGCTTCTATTGCCCAATTTGTACGAATTTACCAAATCTCCATTGAAGAAGTCAACGAACTCAAAGCGGAAAATTGCCGCCTTCAAGCGGAATTACAGGAACAATGCAAAAAATTCACCTCTATCGGTAAAAGTGAAGGAATGCGCCGTATTCATCGGCAAATGATTACCGTTTGTAACACCAAAGCAACCGTTTTGCTGCTCGGAGAAACCGGTGTCGGGAAAGAACGTTTTGCAAACGATATTCATTATGCGTCTTCCCGTGCGAAAATGCCGTTCATCAAAGTCAACTGTGCGGCAATCCCTGAAACGTTAATCGAAAGTGTTCTGTTCGGTCACGAAAAAGGTTCATTCACCGGCGCAGTGCAACAACAAAAAGGTTATTTTGAACAAGCAAACGGCGGAACAATTTTTCTGGACGAAATCGGTGAACTCCCGCTCTTACTTCAAGCTAAATTTCTGCGGATATTGCAAGAACGTGCCTTTGAACGAATCGGCGGTTCGGAAACGATTCATGTTGATGTGCGGGTGATTGCCGCAACAAATTGCGATCTTAAAAAACTCGTCGATAAAGGAACATTTCGGCAAGACCTGTATTACCGGTTGAGTGTGTTTCCAATCGTCATTCCCCCGTTACGAGAACGAAAAATCGACATCATGCTCCTCGCCGACCACTTTGCAAGACGTTTCAGCGAAGAATACGGCAAACCCGCTCCGTCATTTTCCATCTCAACAATTAATATTCTGAACAGTTATACCTGGCCCGGGAATATCAGGGAATTGGAAAATACCATCGAACGGGCGGTCATTCTCTCAAATGACAACGTGATTCACAGTTATCATTTGCCGGAGGAAATGCAACATTTTGCAGGAATTATACCGCGCCGTATCGGGACTTTGCCGGAAATCTTGGATTCAGTCGAAAAGGAAATAATCATCGAAGAACTAAAACATTCCAAAGGAAATATAGCAAAAGCCGCAAAGAATCTCGGAATTACCGAACGAATTATGGGATTACGAATCGCAAAATATCAACTAAAACCAAAAAACGAAAAATAACTATTCCGTCGAGGTTGTCGGCGTATCGGACAACTCCATTAGCGGTTTCTTTTTGTAATACTTTATTAAAACGGCAATGAATGATCAATCTTGGCAAACATTTCTTTCGGACGGGCGTGGTTTTCATAAAACGGTTCGGGGTTCCCGGAAACGCCCGAATATTTTTACGCCGTCAATCGTACAAAATATCGCGTCGATGGCAATAGAAAAATATTTCATGGCCATTTTCCTCAAACGCGGGATTTTGCCGATGAATCATACCATGACGGATTTTATCAATACCGCTCAGGTATTTTTACCGCTTGAACCGGAACTTGTGAAAACACTGTACTACATGGATCATCTGCAACAAATTTGTTCCTTTGATCATTTTAAGATTATCACACCGTCCGATACAGATATTCCGCGTTTTCTTAAAGCGGTTGATGATATTGCCGAAATTGCCGAGCGTGAACTGTTTACGGTTGCGGAAAGTTGATTTTAAGAATTAATTTTCCGGTAATATATCAGTGGAATTTTTCGGAGATTGAAGTTTATTTTTTACCACCCCTAGCCCCTCCGAAGGAGGGGAATGATTCCCCTCCTTCGGAGGGGCTAGGGGTGGTCATTCGGAGGA
>JAIROD010000743.1 GCA_031257725.1 Planctomycetaceae bacterium
ATTCCAACTCCAAATTACGGCGATTCAACTCGTCATTACATTGATTCAACTCATCAACACGCTGATTCAACTCGTCAACACACTGATTCAATTCGTCATTACGCTGTTTCAACTCGTCATTACATTGATTCAACTCGTCAACATAGTTCCTGAGCGATTCATTCTCCTCAAGTAACTGACGAATCGTCTCGGCAGCGTGGGAACAGTCGGAAGAATGACTACCCAAAAAACAAAAAAAATTATGGGGAAGTAAACTAGTAAACATAACAACAAAAGTATAGCAAATAAGCAAAAAATAAAAAAGACCAATTTTTAAAATAGACAGTTACGCTCTTCTGTTGCCAGCGGTTCAGGCGGCAAGGGAAGCCGCACGACGGATGCAGTGTTCCAACAAACTCAAACAACTCGCACTTGCGTGTCATAATTATCATGACATTCACGAGTTTTTCCCGATTAATGCCGAATATGAACGAGTTAGTGCTGCTTCGGGACGGCACCGAACATGGTTGATTGGTCTGTTGTCTTTTATTGAACAACAGGCACTGGCAGAAAAACTTCCGTACCTTTATTTCACAGCGGAGGACGAAGCAGTGGGGCAACAGGTAGTCAACGGATTTTTATGCCCGTCTGACGGTTTCAATGGAGGATTACTTTCCAATACAAATTATGTAGGGGGTGAAGCGTGGTGGTGGCAACACAATTGTGCCTACACCAATTACGCGGGATGCCAGGGTTCCATGAAATCTCAAAACCCGTTTCAAAATACTTACACTACCGGACGATCAGCCACATGGATTAACCGCGAATTTGAAAATGGCAACGGTATTTTTCCGCGTAACAAATGGGGACAGTTTACCACTTGGGGACTTCCTCAAAAAGTGATGACAACATCTATTGCCAATATCACCGACGGAACAAGTAACACCATTTTAGCCGGTGAAACGCTTCCCGAATGGAACGGCTGGGCTGGTTGGACTAACGACAACGGAGTGTTTCGTTATTGCGCCACTCCAATCAATTATTACAAAACTTGGAACGGTAACCGAAGTACCTCTGGAGATTGGACACAAGCGTTCGGTTTTGCAAGTAAACATCTCGGCGGTTGTAATTTTGCTTACGCTGACGGACGAATTACCTTTATTTCTGAAACGGTAAACATGGATTCCTATCGTGCCGCCGGAACTATTGATGTCGGTGAAACAACTCCATTGCCTTAAAGGAATTTATACACAAGAATTTATTTCGAAACACTTTTTCAATTAGCGGCAACCGCCAATCGGAAAACAATTCCATTTAAGGAAATAATTTCATATCAATTACTTTCATGGTTTGTAAAATTTAGTAAAATGAAAAACTGATTTTTTTATCCCTCCAATCCTTTTTTTTATTTTTGTTCCATGACAAAGCGTGAGCTCATTCGTTTGGTGCTGGATGGTCAGAAACCGCCTTATGTTCCTTGGTCGTTTTCTTTTACGGTGGAAGCGGCTGAAAAATTGAAAACATATTACGGTGTTGACGACATCGAAGAACCACTCGGTAATCATATTCTCGGTCTGGGAAGTGATATTGGTTTTTTCGACAATCTCGGTAACGATATTTTTCAAGATTATTTCGGCGTGAAATGGGATCGCCGAGCAGAGAAAGATATTGGTATTCCCGTAGAAGTTGTTCTCAAAGAACCGGCATTAACCGGTTACGAATTTCCCGATCCGGAACATCCGCGTTTTTTCGCGGATATTGAAAAAAAGATTACAAAATATCCGGATCGTTTCCGGTTGTTCCGTCTTGGTTTTTCACTTTATGAACGGGCGTGGACGCTTCGCGGTATGGAAAATCTGTTGATGGATTTCGTTACGTATCCCGATTTCGTGCAGCAATTACTCGAAAAAATCGCCGATTACAATATTGCCCAAGTTCGTAAAGCATGTCAATATGATATTGACGGAGTTTATTTCGGCGACGATTGGGGACAACAAAAAGGGTTAATTATGGGACCCAAAATTTGGCGGAAATTTATTCAGCCGCCGTTGAAACGAATGTACGACACGGTTCGGAAAGAATGTAACAAATATCTGTTCATTCACAGTTGCGGGCAAGTCGATTCACTTTTCGATGATTTGGTCGTAATGGGGTTGAATTGTTTCAATCCGTTTCAACCTGAAGTGATGGATGTTCACGCCTTGCTTTCGAAATATCGTGGTCGGCTCACTTTTCACGGCGGACTGTCCACTCAACGAACTCTTCCGTTTGGAATGCCGGAAGAAGTCAGAAATGAAACACGGCGTTTATTGGAATTGGGAACGGAAGGAAGTTACATTTTATCTCCGTCGCACGCGGTTGAAGGCGATGTTCCGCTTGAAAATATGCTCGTCTTTATCGAAGAAGCACAACACCAAAAATAATTGTGCCTTTTTAAATACAGACAAACAGAAAAACGGAATAAACGAAAATGTATGAAGTAAATCTTTTTCTGTTCTATTATTTAGTTTGTTCAGTATTTAAAGATAAAAATTTGGTATCATTTCGCTCGAATGCGTCATTCGAGTAAAATGATACCAATGATTTTTCCTGATTATTTCAGAATTTTGGGGGCATCAGTGATTGGAGAATAATGCCAATTTTCGTCCCGTTAGGGACACAATGTTGGTAGAAAACAGTATAACAAAATGATCCGCGTCCCTTAGGGACGCAATGTTGGTGAAATTTATATTTGGCATTGATTCCAATTGTTACCAACATATCGTCCCTAACGGGACGAACATTTTTAATCGATCTCGTTTGCTACCAATAGGTTGTCCCTAGCGGGACAGAAATACCAATACGCGTCGTAATCAAATGATCCCCAAAAATAGGAAATAATCATTCAAAATTTTACAAATATTAGGAGTATAAAAAATGAAACTTAACAAAATTTTATTGATTTTATTGTTTGGCACGAGTTGCCTTTTACTGATTTCCGGTTGCGGAACGAAGTATCCGAAAACGGTTCGGGTCAATGCATACGTTACACTGGATGGTCAACCGTTTCCAAATGTTCAGGTTTTTTTGAGTCCGACCAATGGTGAACGCGGAGCGTTGGGGATTTCGGACAAAAAAGGTTTTGTTGCCGCATTTTCAACTTTTCAAACCGGTGACGGGGTAATTCCCGGAACGCATAAAGTTTCTGTTTTGCCCAAACTGCCGCCGCCAATGCCCGGAACAACTTCCACTCCGGAACAAATCGCTTTGGAAAAAGAAAAACGTGAGAATCCGGACAATATCACTCCGCTCTTTCCCGAAAAATATAAAGATTCGGACTCTTCCGAAATTACCGTTACGATTGATCCAAAAACAAAAAATTTCACGATTGAAATGACTTCCCAATAACCTTAACAATCCCTATTAACGAAAGGAACCTTTACTATGACATTATCACGATTTTTTGCAACACTTTTATTTGTTTTCGCAACTGTAAATTTATCTGTTGCGGAACATTCTTCGCCGATGAAATTACGTGCGCCGGCTTATCCGTTGATGGTGCATGATCCGTATTTCAGTGTGTGGTCGTTTGCCGATAAATTGACCGACGTTCCAACCGCCCACTGGACAGGAAAACCACAACCAATTAATGGAACAATTACAATTGACAACGAAAAGCCGTTACGGTTTATGGGGGCGGAACCGAAAGAATTTGATGCGTTGCCGCAGACAGAAGTTGATTATTCTCCGACGCAAACGGTTTACACTTTTGCCAATGAAAAAGTGAAACTTACGTTACAGTTTACTACACCGGCGTTACCGGATGATTTGGATTTGTTGAGCCGTCCGCTTTCGTATCTCACTTATCAAACGGCCGCTCTTGACGGAAAAACGCACAATATTATATTGCAATTTAATGTTTCACCGTTGATTGCTATCAACACACCGGAACAAAAAATAATCGGTCAAACGGTTGAAGGACTTGACGGACTTGAAGCAATTCAAACCGGTCACGCCGAACAACCGATTCTTGAAAAGAAAGGCGATAATCTCCGTATTGATTGGGGATATTTTTATCTTGCAACAAAAAAGAATACGGATACAGTTCTCCGTTTTGTTCCTGAAACACAAAATACTCCGGCGTTTCTCTCGGCGGTAACACATTATGACAATGCCGGTTCGCAGCCGTTGACAAATTATTTGATGTTTGCGTATGACGATATTCAATCAATCCGTTATTTTGAACAATTTCTGTTACCATACTGGCGTCGGAATGGTTTGGACGCTTCAGGACTTTTACGGCAAGGCGCGGAACGTTATCAAGAAATTGTACAAAAATGCCGGCAGTTTGACGAAGAACTTATTCGTGATTTAACAACTGTTGGCGGACAAAAATATGCGGAACTTTGTGCATTGGTTTATCGCCAGACGTGGGGGGCAAATAAAATTGTTGCAGCGGAAGACGGAATGCCGTACATGTTTTCAAAAGAGAATTTCAGTAACGGTTGTATTGGAACGGTTGACGTTCTGTATCCGCATACACCGTTTCTACTTTTATTCAGTCCGCAATTGCTTAAAGGAAGTTGTGTTCCGGTGCTTAATTATGCAGAGTCGGAGAGGTGGAAATACGGTTACGCGCCGCATGATCTCGGAACTTATCCTCACGCAACCGGTCAAGTTTATGGGATGGGCAACAATGCCGGAGACGGCGCAAGAATGCCGGTGGAAGAATCCGGTAACATGCTCATTATTGTTGCGGCTCTTGCCGAAATTGAAAATGATACAAAATTTGCCGAACAGCATTGGGACACGCTCACACGTTGGGGGAATTATTTGGTACAAAATGGTTTTGATCCTGAAAATCAACTTTGTTCTGCCGACATGTTCGGACATTTAGCACACGTTACGAATCTTTCACTCAAAGCGATTCTTGGAATCGGGGCATACGCCAAACTTTGTGAACTGCTTGGAAAAACGGACGACGCAAAGAAATACCGTATGATTGCAGAAGATTACGCACAAAAATGGCTTATTGCGGCAAAGGATGACGGACGAACACGGCTTGCGTATGACAAACCGGGAACGTGGTCGATGAAACACAATCTGATTTGGGATGCCATTTTGGAAACACATCTTTTTCCTGAATCGCTTGCCGCTGAAGAGATTGTGTGGTACAAAAAAGTCCAAAACCGTTACGGTCTTCCGGTTGACAGCCGCACCGATAATTCACTCATTGATTGGACGCTCTGGAGTATCACTCCGGCAAAAAATCCGAATGATTTTGAAACACTTTTCAATCCGATTTATAATTATGTTAATGAAACACCGGATCGTGTTCCTGTTTCCGATTGGTTTTTTACAACAAACGCGAAACGCCGCGGTTTTCAAGCACGTTCTGTTGTCGGCGGAGTGTACATTAAAGTACTGACCGATCAATCACTTTGGAAAAAATATTCACAACGCGCGGAACGAACCGGTGATTATCGTTCAAAATATCCCGCGAATGTAACACTAAAAGAGATCATTCCGACATCGCAAACGGAGCCGGCGGTTTGGCGTTACACGTTAGAAAAACCGGATGAGCATTGGATTCAGCCGGATTTTGACGATTCCGGTTGGCGTAACGGTAAAAGTGGTTTCGGCGGCATTGCTCCGCTTCCGAATAATCCGTTTATCGGAACCGTATGGACAACCAATGAAATTTGGTTACGCCATGAATTTGAACTCAACGATATTCCGCAAAATCTGTTTTTGTACGTTTATTATGACGAATCGCCGGAAATTTGGGTCAACGGCGTTTTGGCTGCGAAGCGTAACGGTTATTCGGGTTCGTTCACTCCGCTCGGAATCAGTCCTGAAGCGGTTAAGACGTTGAAAAAAGGAAAAAACGTTATCGCGGTCAAAGCCTCACAAACTTATGGCGGTCAATATATTGATGTCGGACTTGCAGTGGAAACTGTTACTCCCGCACTCCCGAAAAAATTGAAGTAAATCCATAACAAAGGATTTGGTAACTGTCTATTTTGTTTTAATTTTTTTAACACGAAACACACGAAATTTCACAAAAAGGATTTTTATGTAATTTTTAGTGTGTTTCGTGAAATTTAGTGTGTTTCGTGTTTAAAATAGACAGTTACTTACAGTTGCGGCTTCAACGACGAGTTGCAAACGAAATTTGGAACCCGAAATGTTCTTTTTCAAATTTTATCTGGAGAACAAGAGTTCGGTGTAAGTTGGCAAGGGCCAAAGACCGTCGTCAACCGATTCTTCAAGTGAATCAACCGTTGTCCGTAAGGCTTGCATTGCCGGAATAACCGTACCACAACAGTATTCCGCCGCTTTTTGCGCTTCACCTTCAGGAATTTCGGCAACCGCTTTTTTCAACAGACGGAGTTGTTCGATTAAAGCGTCAATAAGCGTGTCGAGTTCCTGTAACAACTCTTTTTGTGATTTTGTTGTTGCCGCTTGCGCCAGCACGGTTTTGTAATTAAGAACCGCCGGCAAAATCATTGTTCCCGCCACTTCAATTGCGGTATTGGCTTCGATATGAATGGTCTTAACATAATTTTCAGCGTAAATTTCATGACGGCTGTCCGCTTCGGTTTTACTGAAAATTTTGTATTTTCCGAACAATTCAACTGCTTTTTTACCATTCAGAAGCGGCAAACATTCGGCTGTTGTAACAAGATTCGGCAAACCGCGTTTTTGGGCTTCCTTTTTCCACTCTTCCGAATAGCAATTGCCGTTGAACAGAACCGCCTGATGTTCCTTGATTGTTTTCGAAACAATTTCTTGAACCGCGGCGTTGAATTCTTTTTTATTTTTCAACGCATTTTCAAGTTCTGTTACTAAAATATCAAGACTTTCGGCAACAATGGTGTTGAGAACGGTTGTTGATTGCGCAACGTTTTGGCTGGAACCGACGGCGCGAAATTCAAATTTGTTACCGGTGAATGCAAACGGACTTGTCCGGTTACGGTCTTCGCTATGACGTTTGAGCGGCGGCAATGTTGAAACGCCGATTTCAATGGGCGCCATTTTTTGGGACGATGCGGTTGTTCCGGCGGCAAGTTGTCGAAACACTTCTTCAAGCGCACTACCGAGAAAAATACTCATAATGGCAGGCGGTGCTTCGTTGGCACCGAGTCGGTGATCATTGTTCGCACCGCTCACACTCATACGAAGAAGATCACCGTGTTGGTGAACCGCACGTACAACAGCAGTGGTGAAGAACAGGAATTGAGCATTCTCATGCGGTGTGTCGCCCGGATCGAGAAGGTTTTCACCGTCATCGGTCATAATTGACCAGTTATTATGTTTACCGCTGCCGTTAATACCGGCGAACGGTTTTTCGTGCAACAAACAATGGAATCCGTGCCGTGTTGCTACATTCCGTAACAGTTGCATAATGAGCATTTGGTGATCGGTTGCGAGATTAGCCGCTTCGAAAAACGGAGCCAATTCGAACTGAGCCGGAGCCACTTCGTTGTGCCGAGTACGAACCGGAATACCGAGCAGAACCAATTCGTATTCCAATTCGGTCATAAACCCGATGATCCGTTCGGGAATGGAACCGAAATAATTGTCTTCCAGTTCCTGACCTTTGGGCGGTTTTGCGCCGAACAATGTCCGGCCTGTTACGAGAAGGTCGGGACGCAATGCGGCAAGACGGCGGTCAATGAGAAAATATTCCTGTTCGGCGCCGACAGTGGGATAAACCCGTTTGGCTGTTTTGTTGCCGAACAATTTTAATACGCGTAACGATTGCTGTTCGAGAGCCGCCATCGAACGAAGCAACGGTGTTCGCATATCCAACGCTTCACCTGTCCAACTCACAAAATAAGTCGGAATAACAAGAGTCGAACCGTTTTTGTGACGGAAAATAAATGCCGGACTGGACGGATCCCATGCGGTGTAACCGCGTGCTTCAAAGGTTGCGCGGAGACCGCCGGATGGAAAGCTGCTGGCATCCGGTTCACCGCGAATCAGTTCACTGCCGCTGAATTTGGCAATCGCTTGTCCATTTCCTGTCGGTATGACAAAGCAGTCGTGTTTTTCGGCGGTGCTTCCGGTCATGGGTTGAAACCAGTGAGTGAAGTGGGTGGCACCGTGTTCGGCTGCCCAAGCGTGCATGGCTTTGGCAACCGTCTCCGCAATACCCGAATCAAGCTGTTTTGAACTGCCGATTGTTTCCTGAAGCGATTCAAACACTTTTTCCGGCAATCGTTCCCGTTGTACCTTTTCATTGAAACAATGGTTGCCGAAAAGCGATTTCAAATCGGCGGTTTTGCCGGCAAAGGAGGGGGCGGCGGAATTGGGATCGGCGGCAATCGCCACTAATGTTTTACGTCGAACATTGTTTTGAGTCATAAGTCTAAGTTTTAGTGTTAAATTGTTAAACCAAATGTAAGAAATGAAATACCACAAAAGTATATTTTAGCGTTTTCTAGTTGCATTCTCTATGCCAATGACTGAAATATGATTAAAATAAATCGCAAACTCCTTAAACCGGAAAATTTTACGACGCATTTGTTATTTTTTTAAAAAAGAAAAAATTGACAACATGCGACATTTTTGTTGACATCATTGTAGTCTCCTACAAATTTGTCGCAATTTGAAGATTATCAAAAGAGATGAAAATTTCATAGCGTTCACAATCTGATGTGTTAAAATGGGTAAAATTTTTCCTAGTGTTCAGATGCTGGTAGTTAAGTTAGGTAGATTGGGGGTAGGCAACCGTAGGTGAATGCCGCAGGTGAACACATTGGGAATTTCTAATAATTCAGGATTTACCGGAAGTTAACGGCGTGGGCTTGCCCCGCGTTGTGAGGCTTAACCCCAAAACACGGGGTTTACCCTAATACTACTGTATTGCTCAATTTGCTCGTACCTTTATCGCGTGGCAATTTTTCCGTTTTAAAAAAATTGTCGTTTTTTTTTTTGAAAATTTTTCTACATTGCTCTTTTAGCTTACCAGCGATTCTGCTATCATAACCGTTGGTTCTGCTATAAACCCCTTCTTGGTTGTTCCGATTCTAATAATTTCAGAAGCCAAGGAGGGTTTTTCCTATGACTTTTATCCCATTTTTTTCCGATTCTGTCAACCCCAATTTTTCGACCGTTCCCGCATCTTCTTCCCCTTCTTCGGTAGTTTCTGAAGTTGTTGTTGCGAATGATCCTTCTTGTT
>JAIROD010000789.1 GCA_031257725.1 Planctomycetaceae bacterium
CCCAGAGCCAAGAGGTTTTGTTCACGGCCCCGTTCACTGGCAACGGGTCACTTCCTGACACTTCCTGTCACTTCCTGACCAGTTTTGAAACCTAACCTTTTACAAGCAGGTAAACACAAAAAAAAGAAAAACGACCAAAGTATTTTACATAACTCCAAATATAGCAAAGACTTACGAAATAAGCGGTTTTCCAAATCCCTCTGAAATTCACGATGAACAATGAAAAAAAACGCTTATACGCCAAGGGTTTGCCTACCTCTTGAATCAAACCAAAACAACCAATATCATGCCGTTGACAGTATATTTTGTTTTTTTTATACATTAACACATGAAAACCGAATGGTCGGAGATCACGAATATTCACAAATGGGAATCTCTCATAATTCAGCATTTACCGAAAGTTAACGGCGTGGGCTTGCCCCGCGTTGTTCGACTTAACCCTAAAACACGGGGTAAACCCCGTCGTTAACTATTAATTTATTAATTAATTAATGGGCAGAAAATAAAAAATTGAATTATTAGAGATGCCCTATTACAATTCCCGAAATAAAATCGGGAACTTCCAAAATGATTTTGGGAAGCCCCAAAATGATTTTGGGAAGCCCCAAAATGATTTTGGGAAGCCCCAAAGTGATTTTGGGAAGCCCCAAAATGATTTTGGGAAGCCCCAAAGTGAGATTCGGCACGCCCAAAATCAGATTGGGCGTCCACCCGTCGTTAATAACCAAACGAAAACGTCGTTGTCTCTTTCGTTTTAATCTTTTTAACTCGAAATACTCGACATATATGAAATAACAAGAAAAATACAAAAAACCTTTTCTCTAATTTGAAATGTAATATTTCAGCGGAATTTCTGTCAATACTAACTTAGTCTTGGTTTAGGTAGTAAATCAAGAGGTAGTCAACTTTTCGGCGAAAGGCTGACTACCTTATGAAATTTCTTGAGAATATCCTACTGAGTAATATATCAGTGGAATTTTTCGGAGATTGAAGTTTATTTTTTACCCCCCCTGCCCCTTCGAAGGAGGGGAATTATTCCCCTCCTTCGGAGGGGCAAGGGGGGGGTCTTCGGAGGAAACAACTGAATAGTTAAAAAAAAATATTCCACTGATATATTACCCTACGGAATAGTTACTCACTTTTTAAATCAAATTTTTTTACAATATTTTGAATACCTCTTTTGCAGCGTCAATTGTTTGTTGAATTTCCGATTCGGTGATAGCGGTTGACATGAAGAATACTTCGAATTGGCTGCACGGAAAATAAAAACCGCGTTCTAACATGTTCCAAAAAAATGTTGCATAACGTTGAGTGTTGCACTTTGATGCGGTTTCCCAATCGGTAATTTTGTTCGCAAAACAACCTCCGGTCGAACTGGTTGCCGTCGAACGATCCACCATACTGCCGTTGAATGTCGTACTACTGACGTGGTATTTTTCGGAGTTGTCTTCGTATCCGGCAAGAAAAAACAACGTCATCATAGAACCAATCTGTTCAACCGCAACCGGAATGCCGGCGGATCGGGCTTCATCTTCAAGCCCTTCAGCGAGCATTGCCATTTTACGTTCCAAAATAGGAAATGCTTTGAGTTCTTGCAACGTTTGAATTGTTGAAATTCCGGCAGCCATTGCCAAAGGATTACCACTGAGCGTTCCTGCCTGAAAAACGTTGCCGGCTGGTAAAACATTGTCCATGATTTCCGTTTTCCCGCCGTACGCGCCCACCGGTAAACCGCCGCCGATTACTTTACCGAGTGTTGTGATATCCGGTATAATACTGAAACGTTGTCCTGCACCGCCTTTTCCCACACGAAAACCACTCAAAACTTCGTCGAAAATAAGAACCGCACCGTTGGCTTGGGTCAGATGCCGTAATTCGTACAAAAAATTGGAACTGCCGATAACACAACCCATATTTCCGGCAACCGGTTCAACAATAACCGCTGCAATATCTTTGCCTAATTCTTGAAATGTTTTTTTGACAGCGTCAACGTTATTGTACGGCAACAAGAGGGTATCTTCAACGGCACCCGGCGTAACACCCGGCGAGTTGGGAACGCCCAGTGTTGCCGCTGAACTTCCGGCGGCAACCAGTAAAGCATCCGCATGTCCATGATAGTTGCCGATAAATTTCACAATCTTTTTCCGACCCGTAAAACCGCGAGCTAAACGAATTGCGCTCATTGTTGCTTCGGTCCCGGAGTTGACAAACCTGATTTTTTCAATTGAGGGAACAAGATCAATAATTAGTTTTGCGAGTTTATTTTCTGCTTCGGTTGGTGTGCCAAAACTGGTTCCTTTGAGCAATGCCGTTTGAATTGCTTCGACAACAACCGGATGAGCATGTCCCAAAATCATCGGTCCCCAAGACTGAACATAATCAAGATAGCGGTTGCCGTCAACATCAATCAGGTAAGCGCCTTCCCCGCATTCCATGACAATTGGTTCACCGCCAACAGCTCCAAATGCTCGCGCCGGACTGTTCACTCCGCCCGGAATCAAATTTTTAGCTTCGGAAAAAATAATATGACTTTGGTCGTGATTCAGCATGTTCGCAAACTTCAAAAAATAAAATGGTTCTTTTGCTTTTATCAAAAAGCAACTTCTAAAAACTTTTTCTATCCGCGAATTTTCA
Organism: Planctomycetaceae bacterium; assembly: GCA_031257725.1. Classification (GTDB taxonomy): domain Bacteria; phylum Planctomycetota; class Planctomycetia; order Pirellulales; family Thermoguttaceae; genus WRKP01. Next base: position 2,635 of record JAIROD010000789.1, read on the forward strand.
CGAGGAGAACCTTTCATCTCCCAAGCTAAATCAAACTTCTTGGCGATACCGAAATACACGAAATACACGAAAAAATTTACAAAAATTACCTAAAACCTTTTCGTGTATTTCGTGTGGTTCGTGTTAAAAATGATTCTTGGGAATCTCTAATAATTCAGAATTTACCGTAAGTTAACGGCGTGGGCTTGCCCCGCGTTGTTCAATTTAACCCTAAAACACGGGGTAAACCCCGTCGCTAACTATTAATTTATTAATTTATTAATTTATTAATTTATAGATTGAAAATAAAAAATTGAAGTAACTATTCAGTAGCGGTGAATGTTCCTTTTTCTGTCCCGTAGTGACAACTTCTTGGCAGCCAACGAGGTCAATCAACAACACTCGTCCCGCTAGGGACGAAATGTTGGTAGAAAAAACACCAACGATCAATTCACCAACATTGCGTCCCTACGGGACGCGAATCATGTTGCGACAC
>JAIROD010000873.1 GCA_031257725.1 Planctomycetaceae bacterium
TCGATTACTAATGTTCCCAAAAAATGGGAAATAATCAGCAAAAAAGTACGCCAAGACTGACGACTGAATAGTTACAAGAAAATTAAGAAAATCATCGTCAATCACAAAATCAAATAAATTGGTAATATATCAGCGGAATTTGCGAAAACGTATTGGATTGCTTTAACCAACCTTATTTTTACCTTATTAAAAAAAGGAACAATAAGGTAATAAGGTTGGTTTTTTATTATGTTCATGCTACTAAGGTTGTTTAGTTAAGAAAATAAGGTGGAAATAAGGTTTGTATAAACTTGCTTTGCAAATTCCGCTGATATATTACCTTTTTCCGAAAAGTTGCGTGAATACTTGCAACCTTTCGCGATTCCATGTAGAATATCCGCTTGTAAAATTTTGGTGATATTCATTGTAAAATTTTGGTGATATTCATAGTTTGGTGATATTCATGAATTGCAGTTATGATTGGCGGGACAAAGTGTAGTAATCGCTTAAAATTGCCAATAATCAGTGTTTATGAAATCGTTCGGCAATTCCATGCGGTTACAGCACTGCGATGCCTTCCCGACTGCCTATCACGACAATTCACAAATAATCTGAAAAAACACCTAAATTAACAATCAATCTGTAAATGCCGGGAGAATTTTTAGAGATTCCCTATTGTTAATTTTGTTCAACCCTAATTTTTAAACCTGATTTGACAAAGAACCATGAACACAAAAGTATTGTATTCTGTTTTCAAACGTAATTTTGTCGGTTATCTTTCCAATCCAACCGGTTACGTTTTTATTTGCGTTTTTGTGTTGCTTAGTTCGATTGCGGCATTTTTGCCGGACGAATTTTTCAACGCCAATCTCGCCAACCTCGATCAACTCAATCTTTGGTTTCCTCTCATTATGCTGGTTTTTGTGCCGGCAATCACGATGGGAATTTGGGCGGATGAACGTCGTCAGGGAACCGATGAACTACTCCTCACCATTCCCGCAAGCGATTTCGATATCGTTCTCGGTAAATTCAAAGCAGCCGTTTGTATCTACTCCGTTTCACTCCTCTTTTCATTTCTTTGCAATTTACTAATCCTAAAATATCTCGGTATGCCGGATACCGGACTCTTTATCTGTACGTATATCGGATACTGGTTTGTCGGTATTGCGATGATTTCGATTGGTATGGTTGCCTCGTTTCTCACCGGTAATCTCACCGTTGCCTATATTCTCGGCGCAATTTTTTGCTCGCCGCTGATTGCTTTGCAATGGATTGACGCTTCGCCGATGCCCAATGATGCCGCCCAACTCCTGAAAGGTTTTAGTATTGCGTCACAGTTTGAACTGTTCGGTCGCGGTATCATCAACTTTTCAAGTATTTTGTATTTTGCAATGATTACGTCAACGATGCTTTATTTAAGTATGGTCATGATTGGTCGTCGGCATTGGACGGCGCAACGGAAATTAGTTGGAACGTTTCACTTCTCTGTTCGGACGGTCAGCCTTTTTCTACTTGGATTGAGTTTGTGTTTCATTTTCCGTCAACACGATCTTCGCGCCGACTTGACCGAAGAGAAATTAAGTACTCTTTCATCGGAAACCGTAAAATTACTCCGCGATCTTAAACCGGAATATCCGGTGGTGATTGAAGCGTTTCTGAGTCCGGACGTGCCGGAATCACACGTCCAAACCAGACTCGATATCCGTTCCATTCTTGACGAAATTCAATCAAAATGCGGTAAAAATGTTTCCGTGCGGATTTACGATATCAGACCGAATACCGAAAAGGCGTTGATCGCCAATCAACGTTATGAAATTAAACCGCAGGAAGTGTCCTTCGCCGCACGCGGTAAACGTGAACTCAAAAGTATTTTTCTCGGTGTTGCCTTCCGTTGCGGTCTGAACTCGTTGACGTTACCGTTTATTGATCGCGGACTTTCCGTCGAATACGAATTGGTGCATGCCCTTTACGGTGTAACAACTCCACAGAAAAAACGTATCGGTATTCTCAAAACGGATGCTCCGCTTTTCGGCAGGCTTGATATGCAAACATTTTCGATGTCGCCGTCGTGGCAGATCATTGATGAGTTACAACGTCAATACACCGTTGTCGAAGTTGATCCGGTTGAACCGATTCGTGATAAATTCGACGCCCTGCTTGCCGTACAACCTTCAGCAATGGGACCGGCGGAAATCGATAACTTTATTGATGCGGTAAAACGCGGGCAACCGACGGTAATTTTTGAAGACCCGTTGCCGGTTTATGTCCGCAGTGTTGCCGGAACTGCCGAACCGCGCCAACCGCCGTCGCAAATGATGATGATGATGGGACGGCAAACTCCCAAAGGTGATATTAGTCCGCTCTGGTCGCTTTTAGGCGTAACAATCGACGGCACTCAGGCGGTCTGGCAAGAATATTCGCCAATCCGAAAACTAGCGCAAATTCCCAAAGGTTTCGTTTTCTTAGACCGAAGTTTGGAACTCGAACGGAAAATCCTGCCGTTCAATTCTTCCGATCCGGTTTCAAATTCGTTGCAATATATCATGTTGCCCTTTCCTGGACATATCACAACGTTACCCGCAAACGAAGGAGCCGCAATGACCGTAACTCCATTGCTTCAAACATTTCAGCAACCGGCGGGAATTGTTCAGACGCGGGCGGTGATGCAAGGACTCGGCAATGGAACATGGGAACGGTCATGTATTGCGGAAGAACGACCGGAAGAGTTGGCGGTTCGGATTCGCGGTGAGTTGCCGCCGCCGCCCGCCCAAGAATTAAAAGAAGGTGAAACTCCGGTAAAACCGGAACCAACTAAAATTGATGTCTTACTTGTTGCGGATATTGATATGCTTTCCAATGCCCTCTTCGATTTACGGCGAATGGGCAATGAACCCGGTGCTGGAATCAATCTGAATTTCGATAACGTTACATTTGTACTCAATGCCATTGACAGCGTGGCGGGAGATGAACGGTTTCTCGCCGTGCGTAACAGACGACCCAAACATCGGACGCTTTCGAAATTCGATGAAAATACCGATGAAATCCGCAAAACGACAAACGACAAACGTAATGCGTTACAAAAACAGTTTGACGCTCAAACTGAAGCGGAGGAAAAGGAACTTACGGACAAAATGAAGGAACTCGAAAAAGGTCTTAAAGAAAGAACGGTCAATGAAGACGAAGCGTTACGAAAACTAGGGACGGCAATGATGACGGCGCAAAAACGTCTTAATTCCGCAAAGGAAAAACAGCAGCGCGAATTAAATATCCAACTTGAAAAAGCGGATGTGGAACTCAATGAAAATATCCGGCGGATTCAAGGACAATACAAACTTGCCGCCGTAGCATTGCCGCCGATTCCGCCGTTATTGATTGCTCTAGGCGTCTTTTTTGTTCGGAAAATTCGCGAAACCGAAGGGATTCCGCAATCAAGACGGAAAAAATGAAACATAAACCGGTTTATCCGTTATAATATAAGGGCGGGGAATTTCTCCGCCCATTTTTCTATCACAATATTTTTAGCAATTCCAATGAATATTGATTCTGATAAATTAAATTCATTGCGAAAACTTGTCGATCTATTCGCATCGAATATTGCTCAATATAAAAGCGTTGACTATGACGAGTCCAATGTTCGCGTTGATTTTATCGACAAGTTTTTTGAATTGCTTGATTGGGACGTGCGCAATGAACAAGGTTTTACGGAAACACATCGTGAAGTGATTCGCGAGTTCAAAATAAAAAAATTCGGCGGTCAAAAAATTCCTGATTATTGTTTCCGAATCAATCCGTCTCAATTTTTTGTCGAAGCGAAAAAGCCTTCCGTCAACATCAAAGACAA
>JAIROD010000877.1 GCA_031257725.1 Planctomycetaceae bacterium
GAAAAAGGTAAGAAAAACATTCAAGGCATCCCAAAACCGACCGCCAAAATACGAATCGTGTTTTTGGAAAATCTCCACAATCTCTGTAGGCGAGAGAACCTCGTCGGTGACGGTGCTATCAAAAATCTGTTGAAGCATCGAAACATCAACCGAACAAGAAGGATCATTCGCAACGACAACTTCGGAAGTAACCGAAGAAGGGGATGTTTTGGGAACGGTCGAAAAATTGGGATTGACAGAATCGGAAAAAAATGGGATAAAAGTCATAGGAAAAACCCTCCTTGGCTTCTGAAATTATTAGATCGGAACAACCAAGAAGGATTTTATAGCAGAACCAACGGTTATGATAGCAGAATCGCTGGTAAGCTAAAAGAGCAATGTAGAAAAATTTCAAAAAAAAAACTACCGACAATTTTTTTTGAACGGAAAATTGCCACGCGATAAAGGTACGAGCAAATTGAGCAATACAGTAGTATTAGGGTACCCCCCGTGTTTTAGGGTTAAGTTGAACAACGCGGGGCAAGCCCACGCCGTTAACTTTCGGTAAATTCTGAATTATTAGAGGTTCCCAAGAGGTTCCCAAGAAAAATACAAAAAAGATTTCTGTTGTCCTTTTTGTATAATTTTTGTGTGTTTCGTGAAATTTAGTGTGTTTCGTGTTTAAAATAGACAGTTACTGCACCGGTTGGTTTGTTATTGTGTTGTACGCTGTTGGTCTTTAATTTCCAGCCGTCAACAGGGACAAGTCGGCGAGTACGCCGTATTGTTTAAAACCGCCCGGCGGTCGGTGGCCTACCGCGACTGAATAGTTACCTTTTTTTTTTTAATAAGGCAATAAGGTTGGTCTTTTATTTGTCTTTTGGCTACTAAGGTTGTTTTGTTTAGAAAATAAGGTTGAAAATAAGGTTTTTTTGAACTGTTTTTAAGTTAGCGAAAAGGTCTAATATTTTATTATTGAATCGATCCCCAGAGAGGCAAACCTTCTTGTATCAATTATTACTCAACCGGCGCGACCCTTCAGCGAAGGGATCGCCTACCTCACCGCCTTCCTGCCGTTTATCGGGGTAAGTCGTCAAGTACGCTTTTGAAAATTCCACTGATATATTACCAATTTTTTATGTTCAATCTATTAGACTCATTACACTTTAATTTTCGGTTTTTGAGAAATACACAGGATACGTTTGGTCCTTAAAAACAGAGACTATCCAGTAACTATTTCAAAAACAAAAACCGAAATGTCAAGTGAAAAAAGTATATTGTTGTCGTTAAAGTTTCTTTTAAAGGTACAGTTTGACTTGATTACCAATATTCACATGCTTAACGAGTTTGCTGAATAATTGAGACATTCTATTATTATTGTCAAAATTGCGATTTCTATTTTAAGTTTTGAAGAAGAGTTTGTCGAAAATATAGAGCGAGTTGTAACAAATTACTCAAACAACAAATTAACAGCAGATTACCAGAACTACCCAAAGTACCGAAGCACCAAGTGTACAAGAACAAGTTCTGAACAATTTTCCACAAGGAGGAAAAACAATGAAGCATTTTTTGACAAAATGCCTGGTAACATTTCTCGTAACCGGAATGAGTTTTAACGTAGGTGTTTCGAACCTATCGGCTCAAGACGGTGTTACGGCAGTGTATGAACCGGCAGCACAAGTCGCGCCGTCGCAGGGGTATTACGCTGCCGACGTTGCCGATTGGGAGTCGCGAATCAGTAGTCTGGAATCGCAACTGAAAAAGAAACAGGACAAACCCGATCCCAAAAAAGGATTTACCCGAGTGATTGACGGGCGAGTCTATTTCGACAGTTACAATATCAGTCAGAAAGGTTCCAGTACAGGAACCAACAACTTGAGTTCACGGCAAGACTACAACGGTCTCCGCGATCTCCGTATCGGTGTTAAAGGCGAAGGTTTTGATATCTTCGACTACAAAATTGATCTCTGTTTAATCGAAGGAACAGGAACAGCCGGCAACAACAGCGGTGTCAATCTCAAAGATATTTGGTTGGGTATAAAAAATGTGCCGCTTCTGGAATACGTTAAGATTGGACATTACCGTATTGAAGAAGGCGTTTCCGTTCTTACCGGCGGAACCAATACAACATTTTTGGAATTTGACGGACGTGATTTCGCAACGGGACGGCGTATCGGTATTAGTTCACGCCATCTTTGGGCAAAAGATCAGATTCGGTTCTTTGCCGGATTTTTCTACAACCAAGACCTCGCCCGAAATGCACGGTATCAACTTCGCGACAATCAAGGTTCGATTACGAATTTACGGTTGACCTTTTTGTCGAATGTTTCACGAAAAGACGGAAAAATTGACGGTAAACGATTCCGTTTGTTCGGCGGAAATTACAGTTATTTTGACGCAAACAAAACGAATCCGATCACTTACGCCGCCTCTTCGTTTTCGCAACGGTTTGCGACGGTTGATCAGTTGACGCTTGCCTCTTATACGATTCCGACGAATGGTTATCATAAATTCGGTCTCGAATTTTCGTCACAGAATGGTCCGTTTTCCGTTCAAAGTGAAGCGTATGTCAATCAGTATAACTCCGTTACAATTAACGGCAAAACCAAAGATCGGACGATTTTTGGAAGTTATTTAACGGTTCGGTATTTCCTGACAGGCGATTACCGCAAATTCAGTGCGGACAGTGCCGCATGGGGAGGTGTTGATCTGAAACACAATCTTGATTTAAGAAAAGTGGGTGATCATAACTTTGCCGAATGGCTTGGCGGTTTGGAAGTTGCCGCGAAATGGGGTTACACCGAAACGAGTCAGCTGTTCAATCCGGCGGCTCCGACCGCATTTGCCGGTTCGGTCAATGATTTCACGCTTGGTTTGAACTGGTATTGGAGTCCGCAAGCACGCTGGATATTCGATTACATTCACGTTGTACCAAGTCAGATACGAGACGGAAAAAGCCGCGATCATTCGGACACCGATATTTTCGCCGCTTCGTTCCGTTACCATTTTTAGTTAGTTACAATTTTTAGTTAATTGATTCCTAATCGGCAGCTCTAAAAAGTCAATGGAACTTTTTACCTGCGATTACTGAAAAAAACTCCCGTTAAAGGATTGGTGTGATAGATTCCGTTCAACAATGATGAGAGTAAATCCCGATATGAGCGTCTTTATCATGCCAATTCATACTGACCAAAGTAAATTGCGGAAAGTTCGATGACCAAGTTTCAGAAAATCGCGTGGAACATAAAACAATTCATCAAATGGTTCACGCCTTACGGTATTATTGAATATCGCAATAAAAAAGAAAATGCCGTAAAAAGAGCAATAAGAATAAGTAGAAGACATAAGAAAAAAGAAATCGTCAACTATTTCAAAAATCTTGACAAAACAAATCTTGATTCGGAAATTTTGGAAGTGATCGATTACCTTCAAAATAATCCGTTTTCTGTTTTTCCGTATGATTTTACGAAACAATATATCGCCGACAACATTGACGTTTTTACGGATAAAAAAGATAACATGATGTACATTCTTCATGAAAATAAGAGAATGTATTTTCCCAAAGGATGGGAAGAAGAGGAGATTCAAAATTATTACAACCGTTTATTGATAGAGCAAGACATTCATTCTCCGCATCGGTATGAGAGTGATACCGTCCATGTGGAGGACGGAGATATTGTTGCGGATATAGGCGCAGCCGAAGGTTTTTTTGCTCTTTCCAATATTGAGAAAACGAAAAAAGTTTATCTGTTTGAATGTGACGGCGGCTGGATTGAAGCGTTGGAAAAAACATTTGAACGATGGAAAGAAAAAATAGTTATTGTAAACAAATTTATCTCCGACCATACTCAAGGCGATTCTATCACACTGGACGATTATCTAAACGGCAATGAAATAAATTTCATCAAGGCGGATATCGAAGGCGATGAAACACGTCTGTTACAGGGCGCAAAAAAAACATTCGCCAACGCAAAAAAACTTCAAATGGTACTTTGTGCCTACCATAAAGAAAATGACGCTAAAGAGTTACAAAAAGAACTGACAACACAACATTTCCAAACAGAATTTTCGAAGCGTTATATGCTCTTTATTTATGATTCTGAGTTAAGAGAACCCTATTTGCGGCGAGGTATCATTCGTGCAAGATTTTCGGCGGAGTAACGAATGGGAATCTCTAATAATTCAAAATTTACCGCAAGTTAACGGCGTGGGCTTGCCCCGCGTTGTTCGACTTAACCCTAAAACATGGGGTAAAACTCGTCGTTAACTATTAACGGGGAATCTCTCATCATTCGGAATTTACTGAAAATTAACGGCGTGGGCTTGCCCCGTGTTGTTCGACTTAACCCTAAAGCACGGGGTAAACCCCGTCGTTAACTATTAACAGGGAATCTCTCATCATTCGGAATTTACCGAACGTTAACGGCGTGGGCTTGCCCCGCGTTGTTCGACTTAACCCCAAACCACGGGGTAAACCCCGTCGTTAACTATTAACTGGGAATCTCTCATCATTCGGAATTTACCGAACGTTAACGGTGCGGGCTTGCCCCGCGTTGTTCGACTTAACCCTAAAACACGGGGTAA
>JAIROD010000004.1 GCA_031257725.1 Planctomycetaceae bacterium
CCTCCGAATGACCACCCCTAGCCCCTCCGAAGGAGGGGAATTATTCCCCTCCTTCGGAGGGGCTAGGGGTGGTAAAAAATAAACTTCAATCTCCGAAAAATTCCACTGATATATTACTATAAGTCAAATTAAATTACCACAATCTTTCTTTATGGAAACCGAAATGAAAAAACTACTTCTATTAACCGTTTTTTTCGTTTTATCAACGATTATTCCGCATTTTATTCCGTTTTGTGCGGCGAAAGAGACGTTGTTGCTTTCTCAGCAATCGCTGGAACCTTACGGTTTGACTCGTGCGTGGTTCAATCAGATTGGAATTGATTCCAACCGGAATAAAATTCTCTACACTATTGTCGAAGGTGAAACGATGTTCGTCATCTCCGACGATGCCAAACTTCACGTGATTAACGCTGAAACCGGTCAATCACTTTGGATGCGAACATTGGGCAATCGTGAAATGACTTTTCAGGAACCGGCGGTGAATAGCCGAATGGTTGCGGTGGTCAACGGTTTGGAGCTTTTCGTTTTTGACCGGCGAAACGGCAAACTACTCCTGCAAACACCGTTACCCGGTGCCTCGTCTGCCGCGCCGGAAATGAGTGAAAATTACGTTTATATTCCGATGATGGGCGGTCGGATTATTGTGTTTCCATTGGAAGATGTTTCCGGACCGAAAATGGAAGATGAAGGCGGTCCCGGTTCCGCAACTCCTATTGGTGATGCCGAAATTGCTAATGTGGTGAAGGAACCGGACGAGCAGAATGAAACCAATCCCAATAAAACCGGCAATGAAGATCCGGTTCTTGACAATATTGCTAAGAGATTTGCGGAGGTGAAACAATCCATTCTTGCCGAATCGGAGCCGCCTCCCAAAGAGCCGGAGATTTTTCTCAAAAAAGCGATTGGTATTCCGATGCAAAATTTGTCTTTTGGCAATGTTTTAGTCAAACCGTTGCTTTCGACGCAGATTATTCTTTACAATCAACGGCATCGAGTTACCGCGCATCGTGAATCAATTACCTGGATTACGGATCGCGGATTCCTTTTTACTGCGGGCATCAATAGTTTTTCTCAAGAACTTTTTGAGTTGCAATATATGGTTGATTCCTCTTCACAGACTTATTATCTTGGTTCTGACCGGATTGCGCGGCGGGAGTGGGAGAAAAATAAAGAGTTGGTTGCCCGTCCGACCGCCAATCAATGTATTCCGCCGTTATACACCGACAACAGCCTGCAAGGTTCACAAATTCCAAGTCTTGTTGTTACGGGCAATAAGGAGGGTTATGTTTTTGCGGTTAAGGATCGCACGGGGGAGGTGGTGTGGCAATTTCCGGCGAATGGGGCAATTATAGAACGTATTGCGGTAATCGGCACGGATGTTTATTGTCCCACTGCAACCGGTGGAATGCATGCTCTTGATTTGATTACCGGCAAGGAAAAATGGGTTACTTCGGATATTCGCCAATTTGTTTCGGCTTCTCAAAAGCGTATTTATTCGATTGATCGCCGATCGCGTTTGATGATTCTGGACAGACTTACGGGAACTCCGATTGAAGCGTTTGACGCACAAAAATTTGACCGTGTTCTTTTTAATATTGAGACGGATAGAATTTACATGGTGAGCGATACCGGATTGATTCAATGTCTCTATGAACGCCAACCTCAAACCTTAGAAAATATGCTCGACAATAAACCACTTCCACCAATTCGTCATCGTTTGAGTTGTAAACAATATATTAATGTTCTGAATGGTCATCAGGTGCCGCCTTTCTACTGGCAGGAAAATGATAATAAAAATGATAATAAAAATGATAATGAAAACGATAATGATACGGACACGAAAGAAACGGATGCGGATGAAGAAAAATGATGGAATGCCCCCCAAGAACCCCTCAAATAATACCGGAGGAGACAGTTAATACCGGAGAATACGGTTCATTTGATGGCAATTCCATGAATACGGAAACCGAATTTTAAATACGATGAGTATTGAGATAATGTTTGTAATTATTCAGTCCCGCATAGGACGACACTTGAACAATTGACCGTTTTCAAGTGTCGTCCCTGCGGGACTTAAGGTGTGGCGAGTTGTTGCCGTAAGCTAAAGCATACGGTTAATAAAGTGTCATCCCTGCGGGGTTAGACAATAGAATCATTCAAACCAAATGCAATTGGTACAGGAATGATGAGAAAACTGATTGATTATAAAATAGACAGTTACCTAAGGTAGTGGGTACTTGTACTGATAATGGCTGTTCAGCTGTACCAGATGAAGAACAACCATGTGGTGATGCCGGATGTCCCTATTTTCCATGTAACTAATATTCTTGATGAAGTGAGACCGGTTTAATATAACCGGTCTTTTTACTATGCACAAAATTTTTTCATAAGGTTCTACTAATATGAATCAATTTATATTTATTGCTTCTATTTTTATCGGATTAACCGTTTTTTCTGAATTTTTGATAGCAGAAAATGAGGAATCTCTATCTGTAGTAGAACAATTTTCTACATTGTCTTTAATCGAACAAAAAAAACTTTTAGCCGACAAGTTTCAAAAGCGGATGGAGTTTGCGGAAAATTTATTTTATCGCAGTGAAGTCCGTTCAGAAATATATCAAAACAATAATGGTGTACCGGGTGAACGTATTGGAGATTCTTTTGCTCGGCGACAATTTGCCCATTGGCAATTAAAAAATGATTACCAATACAATATAGAGTTTTTTGAACCGCCCAAAGAGGAACCTTTAATGTGGGCGACCGCAAATTGGAACGGTCAAGAAGGGGAATGTAAAAATATTGTCAAAAATGAATCTTTTGGTAGAGTCTTTGGACGTGTTGATACAAAATTCGATCCGGCAGTTCTTCCTAATGATACATACACCTTTTGGTTACAAGGCGGTTCAACTGAAACATATTCGCAACCTCATTATCTGTTTCTTCATTTTCTGGAACATCTAGATGAATGGAATATCGTTGTTCCTTTTGAAGATAATAAGATACAGATTTCTGTTAATTTTATTCCGAAGTCAAAGAAATCACCCAATCTTACAGGGAAAGGGAATATTTCTATCGTTCTTGATCCTGAAAAAAATTATATGCCTGTTCGAGGAAATATTCGTGGTGAATTGGTATTTCCTGATGGAAGAACACCTTGGTGGACGGTGGAATTTATTGTACAGCAGAGTGAGTTAAAAAATAATGACATCTGGATGCCAGTTTTATTGAAAACAATTGCATCAGGTAGTGCTCAATCCCACACAGTTACTGTTGCAACTATTAAAATTACAGAGATGGAGCAAGGTAAAGTAACAAAATCCGATGTAACGTTTCAATTTCCGGAAGGTACGGAGGTAACGGATGCAATCAAAGGAGTTTCGTATAAAACCGATACTAACGGCGAACCGATAGAATCGACGATTCAACCGCTTTACGGACTTGATCCCTCTCACGTAAAAT
>JAIROD010000274.1 GCA_031257725.1 Planctomycetaceae bacterium
CTGTCTATTTTAATTTTTATTAGTCCTGCAAGGACGACATTTTATTAACCGTATGCTTTAGCATACGGATAGGGCAAACACACCACAAAGTCCCGCAGGGACGACACTTTATTGGATCAATGTATTCGATTACTGTTTTTGGAAATTTTTAATTGTCTGAACGAAGAGTTTTAAAATCACCATAGTCCCATCAATCATCGTTCGGACAACATTTTAAAAGTGTCGTCCCTGCGGGACTTAAGGTGTGGCAAGTTGTTGCCGTAAGCTAAAGCATACGGTTAATAAAGTGTCATCCCTGCGGGATTAAACAATAGAATCATTCAAACCAAATGCAATTGGTACATGAATGATTAGAAAACTGATTGATTATAAAATAGACAGTTACTAACTTTCGGTAAATTCTGAATTATTAGAGATTCCCCTTAATTTTACTGGTGTAATTTCAAATCAAGTTGTATTGGTTTGTTGCTGATGGTGATTGTTTTTTCGTCGAATAATTGTTCGTCCGGTTTTGCGTTTTGTTTGTTACGGAGAGCAATTTTGAACTTAAATGTTCCGGGCGGTAAATAGATTTCATATCCTGTCGGATCGTCATTGAGATAATGAACATCAAATTTACCTTTTGAAAACGACGGAGCAACATCATCTTGATTATCTTGATTATCTTGATTATAAACTTCCCAACCTGAAATGTTGTAACGATAACGCCAGTTGATTGCCTTATCGTTGACATCAAAAATTGTGCCGAAAACTCTTGTTCCTTTTTTGACTTCGATGGTCATTTCTTTGGGATCGTTTTCGATTTTGATGTTACGGATTGTAGGAAAAACAAGATGATCCTTATCAAAACCCACTGAACGTAAATCTGCAACATCACCAATATTAGCTGTTATGGTTACTTCACCTTCCCTGTTTGGAATAACGACTACACCGCTGCTTCTAAATCCGGTCTTTGGTGTCCAATCAATAAATATGCCGCTATCAATTAATTCGTTACTGTACTTTTTTGTGATTGAATTATTTGAAATAAAGACACCGCTATATTTTACGGGTAAACCATCTGTGTTTACTAATTTGATTTTAACTTTTCCACGTTCTGCTTGTTCCGGCAGTGTAATAGCAACAATGTTGTCTTTTTTATTCCATTTAACGGACTGCGATCCGTCAAAATATTTTGAGGTACCGTCCGGCAACTTGACTAATCCATTGGGTTCTATTGCTGTGAAGCTCAGACTTTTCAAATGATCTGTTGGTATCCAATCGAATGTTGCAATACCGGTCTGGTCGGTTTTGGGCAAAAATACCGCAGGGGTTGCATCGTAAACCGGATTAAAAATAATCCTGTTGTTTTAATCCCTTGCTTTTTGTTGAAACAAGAAAATGGGGTGTAACAATGACGTTGGGTATTGGTATTTCATTTTCATCTGTGATACGAACTTGTACCGTTTGCGGTTTGTTGAGAACCAAGTGGAAAGGACTTTTGGAAATTTTATCCGGCGGTGTTTCGCCTGCCCATTTGTAAAGTTCGTCTGTTACCTGATAAGCAAATCCCACTCCGGGCTTGATAGCATAAATCTGAACAAGACTTAACTTAAAATGTGACGAAAAATAAGGAAGCCGAAAAGACCCATCCGCTTTTGATTTCACAAACGGTAATTGAAGACATTGTTCACCGCCGCCAACGTATGCATCCCCAACCGGTTTGCCTTGATGATCTTTGACTGTTCCCGTAATGATTCGCATCTTGGAGGGAGTAGATATTGGACATGGTCTTTCGTAAATGTTTTTTCCCTTACGAAAACTTGCCCACATTTTAGAAGGTGACTATTCAAAAGCCATCAATTTCAAATCGCCGGAAATTGCGTAGATATGGATAGTACTAACAGTTGATCCGTCAAAGAAAGATTGGGGGCAATGGAATTGAGCGGTTCCATCATTTGTTACGATTTGTTTGTCGATTAGATGTTCTCCCCAATGGGAAAAATACACGTAACACTCTACATTCTCCAAAGTGTTATCGGCGTGATCGACAAAATGAAGATTAATTGTCGCTGTTTCGTTATCGGATTCATTGATGGTTTGGGCTTCGGTCAAGCCGTTAAAAGCAAAACCAAAAAGAAACAATAAACTAAAAATGATCCGAAACAATTGTGTTGAGACTGATTTGAAAATCATGTTCATTCTCCTTCTGAAAAAACAGTTTGTCATTTTACTCTGCGAATAAATTTACTCACAAAGAGCCAATCGATAAAATAGAATAACAAATATCCGCAAAAATACAAGATCAACCGCAAAATCAACCACGAAAAAAATATATTTTTCCACAATCTCCGCTATTGCTGCGAAACCACCGGTTTTGACACAAAACCTGTTTTTACAATAAATAATTGAGTAATATATCAGTGGAATTTTGCTGATTATTTCCTATTTTGGGGGATCATTTGATTACGATGAGTCTTGGCATTTCTGTCCCGCTAGGGACAACATATTGGTAGCAAACGAGGTCGATTAAAAATGTTCGTCCCGTTAGGGACGATATGTTGG
>JAIROD010000375.1 GCA_031257725.1 Planctomycetaceae bacterium
TTACCACCCCTGCCCCTCCGAAGGAGGGGAATTATTCCCCTCCTTCGGAGGGGCAAGGGGTGGTTCTTCGGAGGAAACAATTGAATAGTTAAAAAAAAATATTCCACTGATATATTACAAAAATAGCCTATTTTTCCTTGATAATGGGGATATGTTCGCCAATTTTGAGTAGTCAAAAATCGCAAAAATTTCCCCTGTTTTAAATTGACATAAACTGTTGATAAATAAGGACTTACAAATTTGATAATTTATTTTATTTACAGTTTGAGTTACTTAATAGTCCTTGCAGGACTAATAAAAATTAAAATAGACTGTTATTTCGTCATGTGGTCGAAAATACCGCAACAGAACTCCATGATGAAACTTGTGATCCTGTTTCAAGTCGGATACGAACGTAATAAGAAGTTTCCGGCAATAACCCCGTTAACGAAACAATATTTTTTGCCGAATTGTTTGCTATTGTGAATTTCTTTTGGGCATCCCATAGTATTCCGTCAAGCGACCACTGAATTCTGTAACTCAATCGCCCTGAAAGCGTACCGGTAAAGGAAAGTTTTAATGTTTTCGTTGTTGCGGAATCCAAGAGCAATGTATCAGGTGCATCTGCACTGTTGGAGGCAAGCAATGTTGTCGTATTTGTTTTTGCGGCGGTTCGGCTTCGACCAGTGGAGTTGGACGCAAAAACTTGATAAGAATACCGCACCGAAACATCTAATCCGTTGTCAATGTACGATAAACCGGAAGTTGTTCCGATTTGTTCCCATATTTTTTGTACGGTATCATACCGCAGTAGGTGATATTCTGTTGCGCCAACAGCAGCCTTCCAGGTCAACGCAATAGATTCCGAATCAATCGCGGACGCTTTGAGTTTCGACGGTGTTGGCGGAATCGCGATGGCGGTTGTAACCGTAATCGGAGTTCCGGCAATTGATTTTCCCGTCTTTCCAACAGCAACAACCCGAAATTCGTACATCGATTCCGCTTTCAACGATTTAACCGTTAATTCTGTTGTCTTCGAATTTCCGGTTGAAACCCAACGTGTTCCGTTGAATTTTTCGACAAGATAACTCTTGGCACCCTCAACCATATCCCAAGTCAGAGTAATTTGCCGATCTAAAGCTTCAGTAACAGAAAGACCGGTCGGCGTTGCCGGCGCGGTTGTAACAGATTTCGCTTTCGACGCTTCCGAATGAACGGCGGCATCGGTTCCTAAAGCAATAATCCGGTATTGATAAACGGTATTCGGATCGCAATTTGTATCAATCCATTCCTTCACCGTTTCCGGTACATCCGATTGTGTTACGGATTCCCAGAGAATGGAATCCTCCAAAGAACGTTCAATCCGATACCCGGAAACTCCCGCCGCCAAATTCCATGCAATCTTGACAGAATCGTTACTCAAAACCGTAATTCGCGGAGCCGACGGAGTTTTGATTCTTGTTGTTACCGTAACTTCTTGAGAAGGAAGACTTGTTCCCGCTTTGCTTGTTGCCGTAACACGATAATAATAAGTTGTTGTTGCCTTGTGACCGGAAACGGTTACTTCCGTTGAAACAGCGGAAACGGTTGACGTTTTTTTCCAGACATTTCCGTCCGTTGAACGTTCAACAAGATATTGTGTTGCATTTTCAACAGCGTTCCAGAATAATTGAATTTTTGTGTCGTTAATAGATTGGGCGGTCAATCCGTTGGGAGACGACACCGGTGCCAGTGCAGGCGTGGTGATGGTCAAAACATTCGACGCTTTCGATTCTCCGGCTTCGTTCAGAGCAACAACACGGAAATAATGTTTCATTCCGGCGGCAAGATTAACCGCTTTTCCACTGGTTCCGGTAATAACCGAACTGCTAAGTTTTTTCCAATCGTTTGATCGACCGGTCAACGAATATTCCAAACGATAAGAACTTGCACCGTCAACTGCTTTCCATGACAAATCAATTGTTGATGAATCAAGAATCGTTCCCTTCAAACCGGTTGGCGATTTCGGCAAAGCAATCGGAGTTGAAATTGTTGCGGTATTTGACGGAAGCGATTCACCCGCCTTGCTGAGAGCAATAACCCGATATTGATAAGTTGTTGAACTTTTAAGATTATTGTGTTGATAGGAATTTGATGTTGTTGTTCCAACGACTGACCAACGGTTTTTGACCGAATCAAAAAATTCGACACGATAATTTGTTGCGTGAATTGCCGTATCCCATGAAATCCGTACAGAAGCGGTGCTGAGTATGGATGCATGGATATTGGACGGTGTTGCAGGAATTTCTGCGTGGGTTGTCGGCGAAACAACAGAACTTGCTCCCGACAAAACATAATAGTTTAAAGCATAAACCCGATAATAATATTTGGTACTGGAATTAAGTCCGGTATCCGTAAAAGATAAATCGTTACCGGAATAAACCTCGTTCCATCCGCCGCTTGAGGAAAGAGAACGTTCCACTCTGTACGCGGTTGCGTTGGAAACCGCTTTCCACGAAACAATAATTTGTTGGGAACCGGATACTGTTGACTTAAAACCGGTCGGCGTTGCCGGTTTGACCGGTTTGGCGGGCGGCATTGTTACAATTTCAGACCAATCGGAATTTCCAAGTTCATTGACCGCGCGAATCCGAAACTGATGAACAATTCCGGCAGTAATTGAAACGGAAATCTGCGTTTGATTAGCGGCGGGATTATTGTCGGTAACAGTCCATGTATTGCCGTTGTCGGTTGAATATTGTAATTCAAATTTCGTTTCATTTCGGGAATTGTCCCGCCATTGAAGCGTAACGTTATCTCCTGCAACAGTAAGAATGGAAAGATTGGTCGGAGGTTCCGGCAATGACGGTTTGTCGGCAACAAAAAGGTTGGCAAAATTCAATTGTCCGCCGCTCACTACTTTTCCGGCAAGGTTGGGCAATGGTTCGGCGGAGTTCATAATTTGAGTTTTAATTTCCGCCGGAGATAATGTTGAATCGCTTGCTGCAAGAATTGCCGCCGCTGCCGAAACAAACGGTGCCGCCATACTGGTTCCCGACATTAAACCGTAAGAACCATTTTTGGTCGTACTGTAAATCGAAACGCCGGGCGCAGCCAGATCAACAGTGGTTCGCCCATAATTACTGTTACTTGCCAGTTGACCGTTTTGATCAAGAGAGGCAACCGCAATCAGATTATCGAGATGATTATATCCGGACGGATAATGGGCTTTGGTATCGTTATTGCTGCTGTTATTTCCTGCGGAGGCGGCGACAACAATTCCGGCGTTTCCGGCCGCTTCAATTGCCGCGCCGACGGCAATATCTTCGGAGTAATACCCAAGACTCATATTAATAACCGAAACATTAACACCATACGATTTCAAACCGATTACATAATTTATTGCCGAAACAATATTTGCCGTTGAACCGGTGGAGCCGGAAATAACCTTGACCGGTAAAATCTGTACACCCGGTGCCGCCCCGACACCGCCAAGTGTATTATCCGCAACAGCTCCGATAATACCGGTAACATGCGTTCCATGCCCGTCGGTATCGGAAACATTCGCATTTCCTGAAACAAAATTCCAGCCGTTAATATCGTCGATAAACCCATTGCCGTCATTATCGATTCCGTCGCCAACGGTTTCCAATGTGTTAATCCAGATGTTATCGCGTAGATCGGGATGAGTTAATGTTGTCCCGCTGTCGAGAACAGCAACAACAACGCCTGATCCGTTGGAAACGTTCCAAGCCGCATCGACATTGATAGAATCAAGAGCCCATTGTTTGCCGATATCGGGATCATTGACTTCCTGCGCAACTCCAGATGTTGTAATGACATAATTCGGTTGCCGGAAGTCAAACCAGTCGGAGTCGGTTAGCAATTCAGATTGTTCGGGAGTTTCCACTTGGGTCAAAAGAAGACCGGGACTTCCCAAACCGCTTAATACGGTAATTCCATAAGGAGCAAGTTGTTCGGCAACAGAAGCAACAGATGTTACGGTTTGCAGGATTTTCTGATTCAGTTGAACAATCCATTGGTTTACAATTTGATTAGGAATCGCATCTTGATTAAGAATTGCATCTTGATTCGGAATCGCATCGCCGGAATCTGTGAGGGACGATTCTGAAAGTTCCGACGACGTAAACGGTGTTGCAACTTGCGCGGAGTCGGAATTTTTCCGCTCCAACGATTCAAACCAGTCAACAGCCATTCCGGTGGGAATTTCGGTATGGTTTGGCAACGTAAGTGGTGCGACGGAAAGGAGTTCGCGTGTTTCCAGTGATTCCAGATTGAGGGAACGCTTTTTGAAAACGGATGTTTTTTTCTTAGAATGCTGGTTTTTACCGAAAAAAAATACAGACATTTGAAAATATTATTTGTGAAATTGCACAAAATACAACAGATAACCCGACTTGTTAGTTTATGATAACTACGGTGATATTAACGAAAAATTTTGGTATTCCGAAAAGTGATTGAAAATATTATACTTCTTTCATCGAAAATGAAAATTGAAAAAATTGAATTTTAAAAAGAAAACGGGAAATCCGACTTCTTTTTATGACGATAGTAAAATTTATGGAATATTTTTACTACAATCACTATAATCCTAAAAATCAATAGGAGTAATTATCACATGTCTGGTGTTCAAGAAATCGATAAAGTTCTTCAATCGGTGCGTCATGCGGCTTACCAATACGGACTTTTTTCTGAGGGTGCAATGGGGCAACAAATTTTATTACTTGGCGATTCATTCTATGGTTATCGTTTTACGTCGAAAGAATTTACGGCGGTTTGGTCGGCATCGGATCAGGTATTGAAGATATTTGATCTCAATGGAAAATGTCTTGGTCATTCTCTTTTATACGTTCGGGTTGAGCAATTGATTGACGGACAAGGTTCGATTCGTCTTTCCGATTCTTACGGAACTCGAAAAGTTGCCTGATGTTGATGATTGTCCCTTTTCCCTAATGTCCCTATAAAAAGCGACCTTTTGCCGAAAATCGCGCCGGCGTTAACCAATTTGACTTGGTCTCTCTTCACACTTTAAAATTCGGTTTTGTAGAACCGCAACGCATTGTAGAGCCGCAATGCATTGCGGTTCTACAATGCTACGTAGGATTCCAAGCAAATTGTGTAATCCACAAAAAACGAAAACTGAATATTCAAGTGTGAACACTTTAGATGTACCCATAATTTCAAAAATGCAATTGAACGGATTCACGGAGAATTATTTTTTTTATTTTCCCTATTGACACTCAAAAGCATCGTATTATAATTACGAAAATTGTTATTTTCCGTTTTTTAGTTTTACCATTTGGAGACCAAATTATATTTTGAAAAATAAATTGCCCGAATTTTTGTTCGGGTGTTAAAAAAATCGAGTACGTCAACTATTGTTAAAATCGCTTCGGCGAAGTGGTATTTTCTACATGACAACCGGATTTTTCGGGTAGAAATTTATCATAAGGTTACAATGTTACGTGGCTCCCGTAAAGGGAGCGTCGCGTGTAACCTTGTGGGTATAATTCAGTATTACACAACAAACCGTGTGATACACCACTTTTGTCGGTGGGAATGAACCTATTTTTAACAAACGTGTCGCTCCTAATCTAAGAGCGATATTCTGTTGCCGTTTCTCGGCATTGCATTTTTTGTAACAACAACAGATTGCTTTGTTATGTAATCTGTTAAAATACGTAACTTTTTTATTAAGGAGAAAAACAATGTTACAATTTTTATGTAACCTTTTGTCATGTTTTATGACAAACCTTATAGCATATTTCATGCTATGTTTTGGCGGTAGTTCCCGTTTGAAATTTCGTCGAAACGCATTCACACTCATCGAGTTGTTGGTGGTTATTGGCATTATTGGTATGCTGATTGCGATTTTGATTCCGGCGGTTCAGGCGGCGCGTGAAGCGGCGCGGCGGAGGGCGTGTTCCAATAATCTCAAACAAATTGGTCTTGCTGTTCAAAATTTTGAGAGTACACAACATGGATTGCCGCCGTTAACTATTTATGTTGAAAAGGGTAGTTTTCTCAACCACCTTTATCCTTACATTGAGCAACAATCTCTGTACAATATTCTCACTTCGGAATCGGCAATTTCCCCCAATCCCTATATCGACGATGACGGGGTTACTACTGGTAAACCGCTGACCGGTATTTTCTGTTTTCCCAATCCATTCGAGGCGGCGACTTGGTGTTGGCAGTTACCGGACTCAATAAAAACGCAATTAGGCGGTATTCCGACGTATCAGTGTCCTTCGCGAAGAAGTTTTGGATTTGCTGATACTCGTCAAAGTTCAATGTCGTCGGGGCGCGTTGGACCTACAACAGATTATGTCGGTATTATCTGCCGCGCCGAAACAGCGATCACCAATCCGCCGCCGGGTGTTGCACCGCCGGGAACTCCCGACGGCAGCGGTAATTCCCAAAATCTTGTTCCGGCTGAAGGTGAAGATTCGGATGCCGCGTTGAAACGGTATTACTACTATTATCGTTATACTGATGTGTGTTATCAGAAAGATCATCTAAACAATGAACAGGTTGATACTCGGTTTAGTGATTATAATTGTCCGTTACGTTCTGCAATTGTAACATTCGATGATAACAGCGACGGTAATAAGGCGGTACATCATCAACACGTCCAACACTGGACACTGCGAGACTCGATGGCTTGGTGGGCGGATGGGGCTTCCAATCAATTATTGATGATCGAAAAAAATGTTCCCTATTGGGCACTTGATAGTAGTAGTGATGACGAAACGACATTGCAATGGCATGGCGGATACATGTCGTTTTGGACACTTGTATTACCCAACAAATACAGTCAAGCAGCCCGTCTGGTTGGTCCTAAAACCTTGATTGCAAGCGGACTCAATGATAACCGCTTGGTAACACGAACAAATCAACCAACTCCAAACTATCAAGCAATTGGTAATGAAGATTTTGGTTTTGGCAGTTGTCATATTGGCGTGCTTAATCTGCTTCTTGGCGATGGTTCCGTGCAAAGTGTCACAACAAATATCTCGTCAACTATCTTGTATCGTTTGGCCCAGGTGAATGACGGTATGATAGTTAATTTACCATAAAAATAAAAGAGAATCTCTAAAAAAATTTTGTAACTATTCAGTCGCGGTGAATGTTCCTTTTTCTGTCCCGTTAGGGACAACATATTGGTAGAAAACGATGTCGATTAAAAACGCTTGTCCCGTTAGGGACGAAATATTGGTAGAAAAACACCAAACATAAATTTCACCAATATTGCCTCCCTACGGGACGCAGATAATT
>JAIROD010000427.1 GCA_031257725.1 Planctomycetaceae bacterium
GGTAACATGACAGCGGACGATGTTCATTTGCTTGGTTTCTTGCTGCCCGGCGAAACCGGCGGACGCCACAACCGTACCGAAGCCACCGACATAACAGCAGAAGTCAAGGTCAAAGTCATCAACGAAGATTTTATCCGTGTTGTTATTGATCAGTCGGCTGGCGAAAACGCCGGACAGGTTGCTCATGGGTGGCCTCCGGGCGTGAAGAATGCCTTGATCGTCATCACCGCCGCCGACGGAAAAACGGAAATACTCCGCCAGTGGACAACCCGTTTGCACAACGACATTCAGATGCCTGACGGTTCGCATGGCAAACAGTTTATCATCAAAGCGTCGTTCCTCAAACACATCGACGACGAACCGCGTTTCGGTAATGAACCAACCTTTTCGATGCCGCTCACTACCGAAGACCTCGCTGCTGCTCTTGACCGCCAACATCATGAGGATTTTGAAACGCAATTGCAGGAAATTGAACGCCAACGGCAGGAAATCGAACGTCTTCATGCGGAACGGAACACAAGGTAATCGTCAATGTTAGTAATATTTCAGCCGAATTTATGTCATCGTTTCAATAAACCTTATTTTCAACCTAATTTTCCAAACAAAAACAACCTTAGTAGCAATAAGGTAAAACAACACTTAACCTTATTACCTTATCCTATTCTTCCCCAAAAAAATAATAATACAAAAATGTGTGCAAGAGATCGTACAATATCATAATACGGTAATAAGGTCTGTTTTGTGTAAGACGTCATTGCTACTAAGGTTGTTTTGTTTGGAAAATCAGGTTGGAAATAAGGTAATTGAAAAAAACGCCCCTCCTTGTGAAAATTCCACTGAATAATTACCAATTTTATTAACTCATGTTACGTACTTTATGCAGCAAGTTACGTTATGAATATGAATTTGCCAATGAACATTCCGTTGAATAATGATACTTTAACAACAACAACAGATTATACGTTGTAATCTGTTAAATATTTAACATCCTTTTTTGTAAGGAGGAAAAACCATGTTACAAACATTTTGTAACCTTTTGCCGTTTTTCGCGGCAAGTTTCATAGCCTATTTTGTGCTATGTTTTGTCGGTAATTTTTGTTCGCCATTTCGCCGAACCGAATACCGAAACGGTTTTACGCTGGTAGAATTACTTGTAGTAATTGCGATTATCGGCGTGTTAATCGCGTTACTGTTACCGGCGGTACAAGCCGCCCGCGAAGCCGCACGGCGAATGCAATGTACGAATAACGAAAAACAAATCGGGTTAGGGATTCACAATTTTCACGACGCGAGAAATGGTGTTCCACCTTTAACGATTGCTATTCGTGGTCCTATAGAAGGTTTGTCTTTCTTGGGACTAATTTATCCTTTTGTTGAACAACAAGCTCTTTACGATAAACTTGTTACACGACAAGGTAAAGACACTTCCGATAATGCTGCTACCGGATTAAATGTGGCGTTCTCACAGACTTCGGGCGGTTACGATTGGTGGGGAGGACTTACGGAACAAGAAAAAGCAGGATTTTCTATCTCTATTTATCAATGTCCTTCCAGACGTTCCGGCGTTTTTTCCGCTCACGTCGATTCTACTGACCCTTATGTCAATAGTATCACGTCCGGTCCTGTTGGCGATTATATTGCAACCTTAGTGGGAGACGAATCACCAGTTCTGCGAGGATTCTCATTTCAAGACTATCTTGCATCATGGTATGGAACGGAGCAGTTTATCAACTACCGTTACGATACACAATCACCGTGGTATGACTCAAGTTTAATTTCTGGCGTTCGTAGTCTTATCGGTTTTCCTTCACATCATTCACAAAACGATGCGAATACATGGTTATCGCGTAACGATTTTGCGTATGTCAGTGATGGTTTAAGTAATTATCTTATGGTTGGAGAAAAATTTGTTCCCGCAGATAAAATTGGTCAATGTTCATCTCAAGTACCAGAAGGAACTTGGGATTGTTCCTATCTTGCGACTGATTATGCAACAAGCTTTCTCGGCAAGTTGGGACGTGACATTTTTATTCGCGGTAATACACTTCCGATTATTGCAAGAAGTAATAACGATTATGATACTACAACGCAAGGTGTTATATTTGCTACGCGTATTCCCCATTTTGGCGGAAGTCATACTGGCGGCGTTGCCAATTTTTTGCTAGGCGACGGTTCCGTTCATGGAATTTCTGCAACAATATCACTTGATCTTTTACATTATTTGGGTAACGCCAACGATGGTAATCCAGCATCAATTCCATAGCATTAATTTTAGGGACATAAGGGACAAATAATTCGGTGATTAAAAACGAATTTTTTGAGATTCCCAATTGAAATATGTTTTTTGTTATGTAATTTTTTTGTACAATCTGTTTTTTATTTCGATAAAAATGTTAAATCAAAATATCACAATCAAAATTTTACCGTTGTTATTTATTTTATTCGTAACAGGATGCGGCGGTATTAAAGTTTCCGGCAAAGTAACGTTTCCCGACGGTTCGCCGTTAGATACCGGAAAGGTCACTTTTGAAAGCGATCAAAATTCCTTTTTTGGAACGATACAAAAAGATGGAACGTTTCAGCTTGGACGATTGAAAGACGGTGACGGAATTATCGCCGGAAAATATCGAGTTGCGGTCAACGCCTCAACTCCCGAAGTTGCGCCAAATGGATTTCTGATTTCCACAACCCATTTTGTTGCGGAAAAATTTCGGTCACCGAAAACTTCCGGCATTGAATATGATATTCAGAAGAAAACAACAAACATTTCCATTGTCGTAGAACCTCCCAAGCCCGGAGAAGAAAAACAAATTCCTTTGGCTTCGCCAAAATTGCCGAAGAAAAAATAATTGAAGATATTTGACAAATAATTAACCTGTTA
>JAIROD010000466.1 GCA_031257725.1 Planctomycetaceae bacterium
ACGGGACTCATTACTGTAGCGTGAACTTCTCCGGCAAAATTCAACATTCCTTCAAATCCGGCTAACGCAATTTTTCGTTCATGATTATGGTCACAAAAACCGATTCCCATTTTGTACGCAATTGGACGTTCTTTAACGCCGCCGATAAGAAGGTCGGCGTTTTTTTCCAGTATAAAACGTGAGAGTTCCAACGGATTACTGTCGTCACAAATAATTGTTCCTTCTTGGGTGATTTCCTTGAGGTAATCATAATCCTCCGGCAAACCGGTTTGTGAACCGACAACCACTGTTTCCATCCCAAGATGTCGTAACGCTTTAACAAGTGAAAAGGCTTTGAATGAACCTCCGACATAGATTGCCGCTTTACGTCCTTCGAGATCACGACGATATTCGGCAAGACGTGGAAGAAGCGCAGAGACTTCGTTTCGCACCAATTCCTGTGTCCGTTTCATTATTTCATTGTTGCAAAAATATTCCGCTACATTATATAAGGCTTCCGACATATCTTCGATGCCGAAATAGGAAACACGAATAAACGGAATACCATACTTTTCGTGCATCATTTTCGCAAGATAAATCATGGAACCGGAACACTGGACAACATTAAGTTTTGCCCGATGAGCGCGACCAATTTCCGCAACACGTCCATCGCCGGTAAAACATGTTGCAATTTCCACTCCCATTCGCTGATAATAATCTTTGATAATCCATGTTTCACCTGCAAGATTAAACTCGCCCATAATGTTAATCGAATAAGGTGAGATTGGTGTTTCATTATCTTTGCCGAGCAGTCGAAACATGGCTTCGCAAGCGGCGCGATAACCGTCCTTTTTTGTACCCTTAAAACCTTCGGAGTGTACGGGAATAACCTGAATCCCTTTTTCACGCTGAACACGGGCACAAACCGCATCAATATCATCGCCAATCAATCCGATAATACAGGTACAATAAACAAATGCCGCCGCCGGTTTATAATGTTCGATTAATTCATTGAGAGCGGCATACAATTTCTTTTCACCGCCGTAGATGACTTCATTTTCGTGAATATCCGTTGAAAAACTGAGACGATGTAACTCCGCACCGCTGGACAAGGAACCGCGAATATCCCACGTATAAGCCGCACAACCAATCGGTCCATGAATTAAATGTAACGCATCGGCAATCGGATAAAGCACCACTCGCGAACCGCAAAACACACAAGCGCGTTGACTTACCGAACCGGCAGTGCTTGCCTTACCGCACTCGATAACGTAATCGTCGGTTCCCTTTTCAAAAACTTGTAATTTGCGTTCCTGTAATATTTCAAGCATTTGTTGATACGGAAAATCTTTAATAATATGTTTTAACGAAACAATAATTTAATTTATTGTCTATTGGGCATCTCTCATAATTCAATTTTTTATTTAGTTAACGATGGGGGGTACCCTATGTTTGGGGGGGGGGCACCCTAACAACGCGGGGCAAGCCCATGCCGTTAACTTTCGGTAAATTCTGAATGATGAGAGATTCCTTATTATCTCATTTGTTCTAATCGTCACTAAAATTTTTAATGTAGGGACAAATGGGACAATAGGATCAAATAATTCTCAAGACAAATAATCCGCAATAGTATATCGGCATAATTTATTACATAATTAGTTCGACATTTTCTTCTTCAGCGTCACGATCTTGACGATCCATGAAAATCGAAAGTATTTTGAGTAACAAATGAATTCCGCCGCGATAACCGGTAATCGGAACATAGGATTGACCAATACGATCATAAATCGGATAACCGATACGTAAAAGCGGAATATCCATATCACGACAAATATATTTACAATAAGTGTTGCCCATAATCAGATCAGGGCGGTTTTCCTGAACGAGTTGATGAAACATAAACATATCGCATTGCAAACCGGTTTTGACTATTACCTTATTTCCGTACAATTCACGGACACGATCTTCAAGTTTCACTTTTCCCGGCGGCGTACCAGTCAACACATGAAGCACTTCCATTCCGGCATCTTTACAAAATTGTACCATCGATAACAATATATCGGGATCGCCGAGAAGTGAAACTTTTTTGCCGTAAGTATATTGATTCATATCGCAAAGAATATCGACCAACTGACCGCGTTCTTTTCGTAACGATTCAGGAACCGCCACTCCGGCAATTTTGCGTAACGTATCGACAAAGTTGTCTGTTGCGGTAATTCCGATGGGCAAATCAAGAACATGAACCGGTACTTTG
Organism: Planctomycetaceae bacterium; assembly: GCA_031257725.1. Lineage (GTDB taxonomy): Bacteria > Planctomycetota > Planctomycetia > Pirellulales > Thermoguttaceae > WRKP01. Next base: position 2,234 of record JAIROD010000466.1, read on the forward strand.
CATTGCGTATCAAGCAACCGTGCTGCGGGCATTGCTCCCAACCTGCCGAGAGCAATAACCGCATTGGAATCTCCCGACGCTGTTACACTTTCCTTCGGACAACCGCCTTTCGGATACATACGGAAATGTCCGTCCATCGGACTGTTCACCACATCGCTGGTATCAGGGAACATAATGTACTTAATTCCCATTTCCGAAGCAATATGTTTGATTTCACTCATGTCACTCGGTTCAATAAACGACGGAATTAACGTAATTTTTCCGTTGCGTTTACCGGTATTTTGGGCAAAATATTTCACCATCGCCGTTGCCATATTAGCGTAACCGGTAATATGTGAACCGGTAAACGAAGGCGTGTTGGCGTGAATAACAATTTTGCCGTCGGGAATTTTTTTCTCTTCGTAGGCTTTTTTGATTATCTGTACAAGATCATCGCCGATCACTTCCGAAAGGCATGTTGTATTAACCGCGATAATATCGGGATTGTACAACGTAAAAATATTTGTAAACGCTTCCAACAAATTCGCCTGCCCGCCAAAGACGGAGGAGCCTTCGGAAAAGGACGACGTTGTTGCCATAATCGGATCATTGTAATGCCGTGTCAGACTGCTGCGGTGATAAGCGCAACAACCTTGAGAACCGTGACTGTGCGGCATACAGTTGTGAAGACCAAGAGCCGCATACATGGCTCCAATCGGTTGACAAGTTTTTGCCGGATTGATCGTAAGTGCTTTTCGTTCAGAAAGCCCGGATGGAGTATGTCGTAATAACATGGTTATTGTAATTTATGTTTGGTGTTTAATAAAAATCCCTTAACAGTGCGGGCTTGCCCCCGCGTTTTTGTTGCATGGAACTAAATTGTTGGCGCAGTGTAAACTCCGCTGTTAAATTGTTAGCGCGGAGTAAACCCCGCCGTTAAATTGTTAGCGCGGGGTAAACCCCGCCGTTAAATGCCGGTTACTCACTTGCTACGAAACCATAAGTTGCCGTTAATTCCGGCGATTCATCCCATGGGGCTTTCGCAAACTTGAAGGCGTTACAATTGAGCAGCCGGTCAATCTCACGATAAAAATTAACCGCACCGCGAAAACCGGCAAACGGTCCCATGTAATCGTAACTATGAAGTTGTTTCATCGGGATTCCTTGTTTTTGAACAATATATTTTTCCTTGATACCGGCGCAAACAAGATCGGGATGATAATATTCGATCAATTTTTCAAGTTCATAATGGTTACAGTCATCAATAACCAATGTTCCGACCGGCATTTCAGGCATCATGCCGCGATAATCGCTGAAGGTAAATCCCTCCGATTCACGTACAGATTTTTCCTCTTCGGAAATTCTGGGACGGTAACGGTTTTCATCTGCGGTTACAGTTAATTCTTCGATATTACGTGAATCAGCGTCCACAACAATAGTCGGCAGAACTTTTCGTCCTTCATAATCGTCGCGGTGCGCAAATTCGTAACCTGCCGCAATCGTTACAACGCCGATTTCACGTAACAAATCCTGATAATGATGCGCCCGTGAACCGCCGACAAACAAGATTGCGGTTTTTCCCTCGCAGCGCGGACGTATTTCATCGCGGACTTTTTGCACGATTTCCATTTCAGTTTCAATAACATGGTCTGTCCGTTCAATCAATTCAGTGTCTTTGAAAAAGGCGGCGATTTTTCGGAACGATTTTGATGTCGCTTCGGCGCCGACCAGATTTACTTTGAACCAAGGAATACCGTACTTTAATTCCATCATTTCCGCCAGATAATTGATAGAACGATGACACATGACAACATTGAGATCGGCAGTATGCGCCGATGCAAATTCATCATAGATAGAATTACCGGAAAATGTTGAATGGAGTGTTACACCGCATAACGCCGCAATTCGTTCTATTTCAAAAGCGTCGCCGCCGATATTGTACTCACCTAAAATATTGAGACGAAATTTCCCCTCTTTCGGTTTGTCAATTTGCCCCACGACATCGGTGAACACTTTATTGTTCGCAATATGATGTCCGGCGGATTGTGAAACACCTTTATAACCTTCGCACGAAAAACCGAAAATATTAACGCCCGGATATTTTTCTTCCGCCGCACGCGCTACCGCATGAACATCATCACCGATCAATCCAACCGGACATGTTGCGAAAATTCCGATGGCACGCGGATGAAAAAGAGCCACCGCTTCATCAATCGCCGCCATCAATTTTTTCTCACCGCCAAACACGATTTCGTCTTCCTGAAGATCAGTTGACATAGCGTATTGCATATAATTTTCCGCTTCGGGAGTTGTGGGTCTTGTTTTGTTACGGCGTGTCAGCCAACTGTAAAAACCGCAACCGATAGGACCATGCGTAATCTGCAAAATATCGCGCGTCGGTCCCAACACCACGCCTTTGCAACCGGCATAAGCACAACCGCGCATACTGATAATTCCCGGCGCAGTTCTTGTATTCGCCAGAATTTCCGGAACAGAATCACTTTCATCAACATTGTTGACGATAATTTGTTTTTTCCGCTTTTTCCCAAGTTTAGGCGAATAAGCATCCGACACTTCTTCCCGAAATTGTTCACCGGGAACCGATAATTGATATGTTTCCATAATTTTTGTTTGGTGTAATAATTTTTTTTGTTACTAATTGTAATGGTGTTACAAAGGACATTCGGAACATTAAGGGCGCGGGGACATACAGATTTTATTCATCCAAAGTTTCGTCGCCGGATTGACCATCGCGAACCCGAATGGAGTTATAAACCGGCAAAACGAAAATTTTACCGTCACCGCTTTTTCCGGTTTGGTTGGCGGTGATAATTGTATTGACAACTTTGGGTACAAGTTTATTCGGAACGATAATTGAAATTTTCCGTTTCGGCACGAGTCTTCCGACGAGTGCCAGTTCACCGATTTTCTCTTTCCAATGACTTTCGACATTTTCGGATTGGAGAATATCAATGTAACCTTTTCCGCGTCCGAGTACATCTTTGACATGAATGGAACTAATTCCGACAGCCAAAAGAGCATCTTTGGTCTTATTAATTTTATCGATACGGATAATAGCCATAACTTCTTTCATGGTGACGCCTCCTCTGTTTCTTTTATACCGGAGCTAACGGTATAAACTTCATCGACTGGTGAAATGAAGATTTTGCCGTCACCGAATGCGCCTTGGGAACTTCGGGCGACTTCCATAATTTTCCCGACGACAAAATCTTTATCTTGATTTTGTATCACCATTAATAACATTACTTTTGGAATTTCGTCGTAAGTAACGTTACCGATTTTGATACCGCGTTGTTTTCCGCGACCGGCGACATTGATCTTCGTAACTGCCGGAAATCCGTCCGCCATCAGCGAGGCAAGAACCGCATCAACTTTTTCCGGACGAATAATTGCTCGAATCATTAACATGGTAAGTAAGTGTGATTAAAAAGTTAAGTGGTAAATAGTAAACAATAAACACAAACAGTTCTTTATTCAAACGGTCAATAAAATAACCATTCCTATTTATTAAACGATATTTTTCCTAACATGGAAAGAGTAACACAAAACACAATCTTTTATTTGTGCTTCAAAATTTTTATTTTTTTATGAAGTATAAAACAATCGAAAAGGCAAAACTGACAAAAATTTTTGTTCAACTTTGATCGTTTTGTTTTATTTTTTCGTATCGTCGTATTTCAAGGAAAAAATACATTCAAACATGACAATAAAATTCTCCAAAAAAATTAAATATCAATA